>CADEGB010000435.1 GCA_902826755.1 uncultured Gemmatimonadota bacterium | reverse complement strand
CAATTCGGTCGTTCCCTCGGCATTTGGCGGGTGTTGGCGGCGGTGCTGGCGATGTTCGCCGGGATGTCGCTGGTGCTGTCGGTGGGTGGGATCTATGCGGTCCTGTCCTACCTGGTCGGTCGGCGGCGCGTCGAGCTCGGGGTTCGGCTGGCGCTCGGTGCTCGGCCGGGGCAGGTGGTGGGGCTCGTGGTTCGGCAGGGCCTTGGGCTGATCGGGATCGGCTTCGTGATCGGGCTGCCGGCCGCGGCGCTGCTCGGCCGGGGGTTGGCTACGAAGGTGGTTGGTCTCGATCCGTGGGACCCGGTGGTCTGGGTGGTGGCCGTCGGGTCGATCATCGTGACCGGGATGGCGGCCGCCGCCATCCCGGGGCGGCGCGCGGCCGCTATCGACCCCCGAACGACGCTGGTGGGCGAGTAGCGGTCAGCCGGTCCGCTTCTGCAGTCGGCCGCCGGTGGCGAGATGCCCCATCCGGCCGTCGCGTTCGGGGTTGAGGAAGGTGACGACGCTGGCGCCGAAGGCAAAGTGCCCGTCGCGGATCGGTCGGAGCGGCACCGGCGGCGATTCCTCCAGCGAGATGCTGTCGTAGAACCGGTGCTTGGCCCGGATCCGAGCGGCGATCCCATTCTCGTGCGGCACCACGCGAGTGGCGGAGGCCACGGTTTCGAACGTCCCGACGTAGGGCTTCGGGTCGACCGGTTCGTTCCTGGCTTCCTTGACCAGGCGCTCGGTGTCGGCCCCCGGGGCGTCGGCTCCGGCGTCAGCGAACAGCGGCGCGCACAGTTCGGTCAACACCGGGGTTCCGTGGGCGCCGTTGGTGAGGACGGCCACGACCGACTTGCGGGCCGGATCGGCGTAGAGCCACGACACGATCCCGGGCCCCCCGCCGCCGTGACCGACGATACCACCGCCGTGGGTCATCCACCCGAGTCCGAATCCGCCAAACCCGGCGCCCCGCCACCCAACCGTCTCGCGCCGCATCAAGCGGGCGCTCTCCGCCGACACCAGCCGGCGACCGTTGGGCGCCAATCCGTCATTGAGGTGGGCCAGCGCGAAGGTCGCCAGATCCCGGGCCGAGAGCATGGCGGTGGCACCGGCCGGCGCGAAGCTGACCGGGAGGAACGCGAAGCTGGTGCGGGTGTTCGTGCCCCGCGCTGGGTCGAGAAAGTGTCCCACCGAGGCGCGGTGGAGCAACGCGTCGGCTGGCTGGACCACCGCGTGCGCCAGACCGATCCGCTCGAAGATCCGTTCCTCGATCAGCTGATACCAGCTCTGACCGGTGATCCGCTGGGCCAGGTACCCCGCCAGCACCACCGCCGCGTTGCAGTAGGACAGTTCGGCGCCCGGTTCGTGGAGCTGGCCCAGGCGGGCGATCCGCGGGTAGGCGTCCTCGATCCGCTCGGCGTCGGGTCCGGCATCGGGAAGGATCTCGCCGTCGATCCCGCTCGTGTGATTGAGCAGCATCTTGACGGTGATGCGCTCGGCGGCGGCGGCGTCGGCCAGGCGGAAGTCGGGCAGGTAGCGACGGAGCGGCGCGTCGAGCGCGATCCGGCCTTCGTCCACCAGCTGCATCACCAAGGTAGCGTTGAGCACCTTGGTGATCGAGCCGATGTGCATCACGGTGTCGGGCGTGATCTCGACGCCGGTGGTGACGTTGGTGATGCCGGCGGCCGCCACGTCCCACTGGCCGTCGCGGTACCAGGCGACGCTGGCGCCGGGCACCTTGTGCTTGGCAATGGCGGCGGAGAGTTGCGCCGCCAGGTCGGCGGCGCGGGTCGGCTGGACGGAGGCCAGGACCGGGGCGGCCCCAGCGGGCCGCCCGACCAGCACGGAGGCGCCTAACGCGCCGACGGAACGGACGAGATCGCGCCGTTTCATGCGGGGTAGAGCGCCCCGCCCTCCTTCGCGAGCTTGCGGAGAAGCGCCGGCGGCCGGAACCGCTCGCCGTGCTGATCGGCCAGCTGATCACACTCCGTTTCGAGCCGCTTGGCGCCGACGATGTCGATGTACGAGGCGATTCCGCCGTAGAACGGGCAGAAGCCCCAGCCCAGGATCGATCCGACGTCGGCGTCCTGCGGTCGAGCCACGATGCCCTCCTCCAGGCAACGGAGCGTCTCGATGGCCTGGATGTGGAGAAGCCGGCGCTTGGCGTCTTCCAGCGACGGCTGGTGCGGTGCCGGCGGGAAGTGGGTGGTGAGTTCCGGCCAGAGCCGCTTCTCGCCACCGTCGGGGTAGTCGAAGAACCCAGCCTTGGTCTTCTGGCCGTAGCGACCCGCCTTGACCATGAAGTCGATGACCCGGTCCGACGGCATCGGGACGTACTTGTCGCCGAGGTCGGCCTTGGTCTGTTCCCGGATCTTGTAGGAGAGGTCGATGTTGACCATGTCGGCCACGGTCAGGGCGCCCATCGGCATCCCGGCCAGCCGGCCGGCGTTGTCGAGGAGGCGGGGATCGACCCCCTCGGCCAGCATCGACACGCCCTCGGTGACGTAGGTACCGAAGACCCGGCTGGTGAAGAATCCGCGGCCATCGCGGACCACCACCGGCGTCTTGCCGATGGCTTTCACGAAATCGAGGGACTTGGCCAGGGTGGCGTCGCTGGTCTTTTCGCCGAGAATGACTTCCACCAGCGGCATCTTCTCGACCGGGGAGAAGAAATGGAGTCCGATGAACTGATCGGGCCGCTGGCTGGCTTGGGCCAGGCCGGAAATCGGGAGCGTGGAGGTGTTGCTGCCGAAGATCGTATCGGTCGCCACCACGGCTTCGGTCTTCTCGGTGACGTCGCGCTTGAGTTCCCGCTTCTCGAATACCGCCTCGACGATGAGCTGGCAGTCGGCCAGGTCGGCGAACGACGAGGTCGGGGTGATCCGGTTCATCGCGGCCTGGGCCTTGGCCTCGGACATCCGGCCCTTCTTGACCGCGTCCATCACGATGGCGCCGATCCGCTCCTTGCCCCGGTCGGCCGCGGCGCGATCGACGTCGAGGAGCACCACCTCGATGCCGTTGGTGGCGGCGGCGTGGGCAATACCATGGCCCATCAAGCCGGCGCCGAGGACGCCCACCTTGCGGTACTCCGCGGTGGGCACACCCTTGGGTCGGGTCTTGAGCCGCTTGGCCTCGCCCATGCTGAAGAACAGGGTGCGGACCATCGCCTGGCTCTTGGGATGGAACACCAGTTCGACGAAGCCGCGGGCCTCGATCTTGGCGCCGGAGTCGATGGTGGTCTGGAGCCCGTGGTAGATCGCGTAGGTGGCGAGCCGGGGCGCCGGATAGTTGCCCCAGGTTTCGCGGGTGATCATGGCGTTGGAGCCCATGAAGGTCTCCACGCCCGCGGGGCTCATCACGTCGCCGCCGGGCAGGCGGAAGCCCTTCTTGTCCCAGGGTTGGACGGGCTCGACCGAGCGGGCCAGCTCCTTGGCGCGGCCGAGGACTTGGGCGGGCGGAACCACTTCGGAGACGAGCCCCAGCTCGAGCGCCTTCTTGGCCGGGATGGTCTTGCCCTGGGTGATGAGGCCGATCGCCTCGCGCGCGCCGATCAGCCGCGGCATCCGCTGGGTGCCGCCCGCGCCGGGCAGCAGTCCGAGGGACACTTCCGGCAGCCCGACCCGGAGGGCCGGGTCGTCGGCGACGACCCGGGCGTGGCAGGCCAGGCAGAGTTCGAAGCCGCCGCCGACGGCGGTGCCGTTGATCGCGGCCACGACCGGCTTGCCGCAGGTCTCCAGGGTCCGGAAGAGCTGCTGCCTCGAGCGGACCCGGTAGTAGAACTGGGCCCGGGTCCTGGTCCGCGCGGC
>CADEGB010000434.1 GCA_902826755.1 uncultured Gemmatimonadota bacterium | reverse complement strand
GACTGGCTCACGCAGACCCGGGTGGGCGGGCACCTCCCGACGTTCGTCATTGGGGCGGCCGCCGACCACCGGCTCGCCGTCGGGGCCCTGTCGCGAGGTGCCCGGGATTATTTCGCGCTCCCCGGCGACCTCGACCTGTTCCGCCGCTCGCTCGAACGGATCGGCCGGGAGGGGTCGGCGGCCCTCGCGACGGAGGGATTTGCCGCCACCGAACGGGAAGCCCTCGGATTCGACGCCATCATGGGCCGGAGCGACGTGCTGCTCGCCACCCTGTCCCATGCCCGCCGGGTGGCCGCCATCAAGGACGTGACCGTCCTGATCGGGGGCGAAACCGGCACCGGCAAGGAACTGCTCGCCCGGGCCGTTCACCTCCATTCGCCGCGATCACGGGCGCCGTTCGTCGAAATCAATTGCGCCGCGATTCCTGCCAATCTCCTTGAAAGCGAACTGTTCGGCCACGAGCGGGGTGCTTTCACCGGCGCCGTCAGCGCCAAGCCCGGCCTCCTCGAGATGGCGGATGGCGGCACCGTGTTCCTCGACGAGATCGGTCACCTTCCGATCGATCTCCAGCCCAAGCTGCTCCGGGCCCTCGAATCACGGGAACTCCGGCGGGTTGGCGGCCAGGCGGTCCATCGGTTCGACGTTCGGATCATCGGCGCCACCCACCTCGACCTGGCCCAGGCCGTCGCGAGCGGGACCTTTCGCGAGGACCTCTACTACCGCCTCAACGTGATCCATCTGGTGCTTCCGCCGCTTCGCGATCGCGGGGACGACGTGATCGATCTGGCCGTCGCGTTCGCGAGCCGTCTCGCGCTCCAGCACGATCTCCCGGTTCCGGCCATCGGGCCAGAGGTCCTGACCGCCCTTCGGGCCC
Organism: uncultured Gemmatimonadota bacterium; assembly: GCA_902826755.1. Taxonomy (GTDB): domain Bacteria; phylum Gemmatimonadota; class Gemmatimonadetes; order Gemmatimonadales; family GWC2-71-9; genus SHZU01. Next base: position 2,917 of record CADEGB010000434.1, on the reverse strand, counting down.
ATCAGTGGCCCGGCAACATTCGGGAACTTCGCAACGCGATTGAGCGGGCGCTGGTCCTGTCGCCGCCAGGAAAACTCGACCTGACCGCCTTGTCGGTGACCCGACCGATCCGGGACGATGCCGGACCACTCCCGTTCCCCGCGCCCCTTGGCACCATCATCCGCTCGGCCGCGCTCGAGACCTTGGCGCGGGTGGACGGCAACAAGAGCGAGGCGGCCCGCCGGCTCGGGATATCCCGGCCACGCCTTCAACGCATTCTCGACGGTGACACCGAATGATCAACCTGCCTTTCCTTCCGTCCAGCCGGCGGCGCCTCGGGGCGCTGGCCCTGACCATAGCCTCGGCTGCTTGCGGTACCTCGCCCGCCGAGCCGGATCCGCCGGGGACGTCCAAGGACCTGAGCGAACTCGTGGTCCTCGAACTCCCGGGGACGGCGCCGGCGCTGTTTGCCGACTCCGTGGCCTTTTATGCCAAGCCCAACCGGGGATCGGAGGCGGCGTTGTATTTCCAAGCCGCCTCTGGGGAACGGGGAGACAAGTTCGCCGAACTCAAGATCGACGACGGCACCCTGCTGGCCCGCCCGGACGGAACCCCGTTCGGTCCCAACGACTCGGTCCGGATCGTGATGCGGGCGGTGCCGGGCAAGTTCATGGTCGAGCTGTCGCCATCCGGACTTCGTTTCAACCCCGCCGACCCGGCCTCGCTGAAACTCAAGTACGACGAAGCCGACGACGACTATGACGACGACGGCGATGATGACGAGGACGACGACGAGACCGAGCGGAAGCTCTCGATCTGGCGACAGGAAAATCTCGGTGATCCGTTCGTGAAGATCGGGACCGTCAAGATCGAGGGCACCCGGGAGCTCGAAGCCCGGCTCACCTCGTTCAGCCGCTACGCGATCGCATACTGAGGTTTCCCGGCCCGTGATGCTTCCGCCCGACGCCGATCCGATTCGCGACCTGCGGACCCTGCTAGCGCAGGGACGCTACCAGGACGTGCTGGCCCGCTATCGAGCCGTCGCCTCCGCGGAGCGGCGGCGGGAGCCCGCCCTCACCCTCGGGGTGGCCACGGCGGCGACCCGCCTCGGTCACCTGACCGACGGCGAGGGCCTGGCCAGCGAAGCCCTGGGCGAGTTCCGGGCTCGGGCCGACGACGACGGAAGGATGCGGACCCTCAATCTGCTGGGCGCGATCATGTTCGAGCGGGGCCGGCTCACCGACGCCGCCCGCTACTGGGCCGAGGCGCTCGAATTGGGCCGAGCGCTCGGTGACACGCAGTTGGTGGCCCGGGCCTCGAACAACCTGGCGTCGGCGCTCCACCTCGAGGGGCGGTCGGACGTGGCGCGGAGCCGATATCGGGAGGCCCTACTCGCCTACCAGCGGATGGCCGATCGCCGCGGACTGGCCGAGACCTGTCACAACCTGGCCATCGGATGCCGGCTCGACGGCGACATCGACGGGGCCGAGGACTTCGGGGCAGAAGCGGTCCGCCACGCCGAGGTCGTGGGCGATCCGGTGTTGTTGGCCCTGATGACGGTGGGACGCGCGGAAACCATGCTCGAGCGGCGGGAATTTGCCCTGGCGGAGGAGGCGCTCGATCGAGCGGATCGGCTGGCGCGCGACGCGGCCGACGAGATCGGCCGGGCCGAGGTGCTCCGGGTCCGGGCCGAGCGATGGATTCGGGTCGGGGAACCGGCTCGCGCCCTCGCGGACGCCGGTGCCGGCCGGCAGATCGCGGCCCACCATCAGAGCGCGCTGCTCGAGGGAGAGTGCGCCGCCATCGAGGCGCGCGCGGCGGCCCGGATTGGGCGGACCGGGGCCGCGGCCGCGGCCCGAGCGTCGGCCGAGCGGATCTTCACCGAACTCGGCGCCACCCTCCACCTCGAACGGTTGCGGGGTGACTAGCGGAAGATCATGATCGACCAGCTGATCAGCGAGATCGTCATCGAGCCGAGCGCCACGTCCCGGTGCCAGTGGTTGGACCGCCCGGAGTCACGGATGTTGTCGCCCGCCGCCGTCACGTAGGTAAACCCGGCGGCCGCGGCAACGAAGAGCGCGCCGTGGAGCAGCCGCTTGCCTCGTCCCTCCGGGTCTTTCCGCCCCTCCCAGAGATTCCAGACGCCCGTCAACGTGTTCATCCCGAACACGATCGCGGTCCCCGCCGCCAGCGGACCGTGGATGTCGCGGGTCCACTTCGGCGCCGCCTCCTTCTTGTTCCGGAGCTGAAAGCCGGTGTACGCGGACCCGACGAACAGGGGGATCATCACGTAGCTCAGGGTCCGGTGGATCCCGACCCGGGTATGGTACACGTCGCTGTACTCGATCGACGGCAGCCGGCGCCGCTTGCCGGTGTCGGCCAGGGTCTCGCCAAGGACCGTGAGGTCCCACCGGGGCGGCGCCAGGATCCGGCGGGCCGGGGTGGCGAGGACGCTGTCCGCGGCGGTCAGCGCCCGGAGCGAATCGATGGTGGCGGGTTCCACCGCGGTGATGGCGGTCTGGAGCAGGAGACCGAAAGCGACGGCGATCATGGCCCCGCTTGGGGCAATCGGGGTGCCAGCCCAAGGCCAAAGCCGCTACCCCCGTTCGCTGCAACGACCTGCGCGACGTCGGCCCGGAATCCGGCCGCGCCCGCCACGGCTGATGAAGGTCCTGGCAGGGGGAAACGGCCACCCGCCGGGAGAATGCAAGACCCGTCCGCGGGGTATCCCGCGGCGGGAAGCGGTCAGGCCAGGGGTCGTTCCGGGTAGATCGCGGCGGCGGTCAGCAGGCCGGCCACCAGGGAGACGGCGGTGAGGAGCATGCTGAAAGCCGTGTCGATCCCGGCCACGACCTGGCTGTCGAGGAGTGCCGAGATGCTTCGGAACCCGACGCTGCCGGGCACCAGCGTCAGCAGCCCCGGCACCAGGGTGACCGCG
>CADEGB010000433.1 GCA_902826755.1 uncultured Gemmatimonadota bacterium | reverse complement strand
CCAGCTGGCGCCCGAGTTCTCCCTTGAGGTGACGCACAAGGCGGGCAAGCTCTTCGTCCAGGCCACCGGCCAACCGCGTTTCCGCCTCTATCCGGCGTCGGAGACCCGTTTCTTCCTCACGGCCATCGACGCCGAAGTGGAGTTCACGCGAGACCCGACCGGTCGGGCCACCGCCGCCACGCTGATCCAGAACGGGCAGTCGACGGCGGGAGCCCGGATCGATCGCGACGCGGGCTCAGGCCCAGCCCAGTTGCCGCATGCTGATCCCGTCGTTCCAGATCTTGGTGAGATGGCGGATCTTGCCACCGTCGAATTCCATGGCGTAGACGTAATCGGCCTCGGCCCGCTTGCCGGTCGGCGGCACGGGGCCACCAGGCCCGGTGTTGCTCCCCCGAAAGATCGCGAAGCCTAACACATGCTGTCGCTGATCATCGACCGCGAACGACTTGAGTTCGTAGCTGGCGTCCGGCAGGGGCGTGAACAACCCCTTCATCCACTCGGTGTAGGCCTGGACCGTGGTGACCCCGGTCAACGCGTCGGCCTGGGCTGAAAAGGTGGCGCCGGGGTGACAGTACTGCTGACAGCCCTCCCAGCCCCGGCCCTTTTCGCATGCGTCGAAAAACCGCTCCGCGGTGTCCTTGATCGAGCTCATGACGACTCCTGTGGGTGAGAGAACACCCGGCGCCAACGGCCGGGCTTACAGCAGAATCGACCCCGCCAGCCCGAGTAACAGGGCAAACCCGCACATGTCGGTGAAGGCGGTGACGAACACCGACGATGCCACCGCCGGATCGACACCGAACCGCTGGAGGATGAGCGGCACGAACGCGCCGAGGGTACCGGCCACGAGCAGATTGGCGGCCATCGCCAGGAAGACCACCAGACCCAGCAACGGGGGCCCGCCCGTGAACGACGTCACCAGAGTGGCGACCAGACCGGCCACCAGACCCACCGCCAAGCCATTGGTGAGCCCGACCAGCATCTCCTTCGCGACCACCGGCCGGAGTTCGTCGGGAGACACGAGCCCGAGGGACAACCGCCGAATCGTGACCGCGAGGGCCTGCGTCCCGGTGTTGCCACCGAGGCCACCGACGATCGGCATCCAGATGGCGAGCGCCAGGATCTGATCGATGTTCCCCTGGAAGAAACTGACCACCGCGGCACCGCCGGCGGCGGTGATCAGGTTGACGAAGAGCCACCGGAGCCGGCTTTTGACGGCCGCCTGCCAACTGCCGCCGAGATCCTCGTCGCCCGACACGCCGCCGAACTTGAGGAGGTCCTCGGTGGCCTCCGCCTCGCCGACGTCCATCACGTCGTCGAAGGTGATTCGTCCGAGGAGCCGCTGCCCTTGGTCGACCACCGGGATGGCCGACACGTTGTAGCGCGCCATCAACCGGGCCACCTCTTCCTGGTCCATCTCCGGCGGCACCGTCACATCCGGCTCGTCCATTACTTCGCGCACCGGACGATCCGGGGCCGAGAGGACCAAGCGCTTGAACCCCATCAGGCCGCGGAGCCGACCGCCCTCATCGACGACGTACGCCTCGGAAAAGTCCTCGATCTCGTCCGCCTGCCGTCGGATTTCGTCGAGGGCCTCCGCCACGGTTGCCGCTTCCGCGACGGTGACGAACCGCGACGTCATCAACCCGCCGGCGGACTCCGAGTCGTACTGGAGGAGATCCTGCACCTCTTCCCGCTGCTCGGGATCCTCGACCTGGGCAAGGATCCGCTGCTGCTCCTCGGGCTCGAGCTCCCCCAGGAGGTCGGCGGCGTCGTCGTCCGGCAACTCCTCGACGATGTCGGCGGCCTGGCCCGGCTCGAGGGCCGCGAGGGTTGCCTCCGCGTGCTCCTCTTCCGGCAGTTCCCACAGCGCCGATCCCGACAGCGACGGCGGCAGGAGCCTGACGACCTCGATCCGCTCCTGATCGTCGGCCTCCGCGAGCACGTCGGCCAGGTCGGCGGGATCGAGTTGCTGGGCCAGGGTCAGGAACTCGGCCACCTGCCCCTCCCGGACCAGGCGGAGCAACCGCTGCGCCGCCTGCTGCTTCATGGGCCCTCCCGATCGAGGACGACCGGCGGCGGTCCGATCCGCCGGACCACGAGCCGCTCGATCCGGGTGGGGGTGGCCGCGAGGACGTCGAACTCGAGGTGGCCGAGCTGGAGCCGTTCGCCCAGCCGGGGGAACCGACCGAGGAGCTCGACCAAACGGCCGCCCAGCGACCGCGAGGACCCGCCCGGCAGCGTGACCCCGAACCGGGCCTCCAGATCCGAAACCTCGGCCGAACCGGAGGTTTCCCATGGCAGGGTCAGGTCCGGAATCTGTCGCTCGGCGGTTTCGTCATGCTCCTCGAAGATCTCCCCGACCATCGCCTCGAGGAGGTCTTCCAGGGTCACGATGCCCAGGGTGCCGCCGAACTCGTCGAGCACCACCGTTAGGTGGCGGCGCTCCCGCTGCATGTCGAGCAGCACGTCACCGCACGACCGGCTGGCCGGCGCGGCGCCGACCGGTCGAACCGGGACCGGCTGCTCCGCCGCGGTCTTGAGCAGGTCGAACACGTGGGCCATGCCGACGATCTCGTCGACCGTTCCGCGGTACACCGGCAACCGGCTGTAGCCGCTCTGGACGAAGGCCGCGCGGATTTCGTCGAAGGCGGCACCTTCCGGGATGGCCACGAGTTTGGTGCGCGGGGTCATCACGTCGCGGATCGGCCGCTGCGCAAAGGTGATGACGCTGCCGACCAACGCGAGTTCGTCCGAGCCCATGGCCCCCGGCGAGCCCTGGCGCCAGAGGGTCCGCACGTCGGCCACGGGGCGCCGGGCGGGCTCGGGAAGGAACAGACTGATGAGCCGGGCCCAGGGTCGGATCAGCGGGCGGAGCCGATCGGCCACGACCGAGGCTCGATGGGCGGTGAGCCACCGCGGAAGGACGTAGCCGCTCATCAGGACGAACGGCAACGCCACGAGGAGCAATAGCGCCAGCACGCCCCACAGGGGGAGCGCTCCGGTGATCGCGTCCACCACGGCGGACAGGCCCGCCGCCAGCACCGCGATCCCGAGCCCGGTCGTGGCCGTGGCGGCGGCGAGTTCCCGCTCGGCCCCGACCAGCCAGTCGAGGGACTCGGACGCGCCGCGGAGCCGGCGGGAGACCGCTTCCGCCAGGTCGGCCCGACTCACGGTGATCAGCGCGGCCGATGCGGTGGCGCCCAACACCGTGAGCACGAGCCCGATGCCGACGGCGAGCCAGATCATGCGCCGCCCTCGCCGTCCGCCGCGCTCGTGGGGGCAACGGCGAGCGTCCGCCGGATCGTGACCCGGCGGACGCGGCGCCGGCTCATCTGATCGATGGTCAGGGTGAAGTCGCCCGCGGGCAGCGTGTCACCGGTGCGGGGCACCCGCCCAGCCAGCGCCAGGACCAGTCCTCCAACCGTGCCGACATCTTCCCGGTCGAAGCGATAGTCGAGTTCGGCCTCGAGGTCGACCAGCGGGGCGCTCCCCTGCACCACCAGGGCGCCGTCGGCGGCCCGCTGGATCGGAGCGGCTTCCTCGGTGTCGTACTCGTCGTGAATTTCGCCGACGATCTGTTCGAGCACGTCCTCGAGGGTGACGATGCCCGATGTCCCACCGAACTCGTCGACCACCACGACGAGATGCCCCCCCCCGCGCTGGAAATCGCGAAGTTGCCGATCGAGTCGCTTGGCCTCCGGCACGAATTCCACCGGCCGGACCAGGCTGTGCCAATCCGCCTGGTCACCGCTGGCGAGCAGGTCCTTGGCGTAGATGACCCCGACCACG
>CADEGB010000432.1 GCA_902826755.1 uncultured Gemmatimonadota bacterium | reverse complement strand
ACTTGGCGGCCGTCTCGCGCTCGCCGGCCTTGAGATACGCTTTGATCTGGGCCTCGAGCTTCTGGACGTGGTTGGTGTTGCTCGCCACCTGCCGATTGACCCGTTCCACCAACGCCCGGTACAGCTCGAGTCCCTTCCGCCCCTCCTGCAGCTGTTCCACCGACCGATCGTACTCGTACTGCATCTGGGCGATCGGGTCCTTTTCCCAGAAGAAATTGGCCAGCTTGTTGAGTTGGGCCCGAATGGCGCCGAAGAACTTCTCGAGGATCACGGCTGTCCCCTTTCCTGGGCTTTGGAAACCGGCGGCCGAACGCCGCCGGCCGAACGGCAGTAAATGTACTCACCTCAGCGCCCGTGGATCAGCCGGCCGACCCCCTCGGCGGCCGCCCAGGCCACCACCACCGCCACCCCCGTGGCCAGGGCCGAGGCCCCGGTCATGCTGGTGGTATCGAACGCGGCCATCAGGGGGGCCACCAGCACGGTGAGCCCCTGGAGGAGGAACCCGGCCACGACCGCCACATGAAGCCCCGGGTTGGTCGGCGGATCGAGTTCGGTCCGCCGGGCCGGATACGCGAACACCAGCTGACCGGCCGCCATGAACATGAACCCGGCCGTCCGACTGACCTCCAGGGTCTGGCCGAGCAGATTCGGCAGCGCCCAGATCAGGCCGAGCGCCACGCCGGCCTTGAGCAGCCCGGACCACCCGATGAAGGCCAGTGATCGGCGATCGAGGAGCGGTTCCCGCGGGTCTCGAGGCGGCCGCCTCATGACCCCGGGGTTCCGGTCGAACCCCAAGGCCAGGGCCGGGGCCCCGTCGGTGATCAGGTTGATCCAGAGCAGCTGCGCGGCGGTGAGCGGGAGGAGGAGACTCCCCGCGGCGTCGCGGATGTCGAGCAGGAAGGCGGCCAGGGCGCCAAGGGTGACAACCAGCAGCTCCGAGAGATTGGTCGAGAACAGGAAACGGATGAACTTCTGGATGTTCTCGTAGATGCTCCGCCCTTCCTCGATGGCGGCCACGATCGTGGCGAAATTGTCGTCGAGCAGCACCAGGTCGGCAGCCTCCCGGCTCACGTCGGAGCCGCGCTGCCCCATGGCGATCCCGACGTCCGCCCGCTTGAGCGCCGGCGCGTCTTTGACCCCGTCGCCGGTGACGGCCACGACCTCACCGTTGGCCTGCAGGGCGGAGACGATCCGGAGCTTGTGTTCGGGGGTAACCCGCGCAAAGACCGCGACCCCGCCCACCCGCCGCTCGAGGTCCCCGGGTGCCATGGCGTCGAGTTCCGGGCCGGTCAGCAGCGGAGACGATTCGATCCCAACGGCCTCGGCAACCGTGGCCGCGGTGGCTGGGTGGTCGCCGGTGATCATCACCACCCGGACCCCCGCAGCCCGAGCGCTTGCCACTGCGGCCCCCACCTCGGCGCGCGGCGGATCCCAGAGCGACACCAACCCCAGCAGCTCGAGTCCGTCGTTGCCTTCCCGGGCCAGGGCCAGCACCCGGAGCCCCGCCGCCGCCATTCCCCGGACCCGAGCCTCCCATTCAGCCACTTCGGCAACGGACAGCCCGATCCGGCCGATCAGCACCTCGGGCGCCCCTTTGAGGTAGGTGATCCGCCGCCCGCCCTCCGCCACGGTCACCGACATGAACTTCGCGTCCGAGTCGAACGGCACCGCGCCATGCCGGGGCCGCTCGGCGCGGAGGCGTTCGGGGTCCCGCCCGCGAGCCCGAACGGCGTCGATCAAGGCCAGGTCGACCGGATCGCCGGCGCCGCTCCGATGGTCCGCGTCGTTGGCCACCGCCATCGCTACCAGCGCGGCCCCTTCGTCCTCGGCCACCAGATCCCGGACCACCATCCGGTTCTCCGTCAGGGTCCCGGTCTTGTCGGTGGCCACCACCGTGACGGAGCCTAACGCCTCGACCGCCGACAGCCGCCGGACGACCGCCTTCCGCCGCGCCATCCGTTCGACCCCGAGGGCCAGCGTAGCGGTCAGGATGGCGGGCAAGCCCTCGGGCACCGCGGCGACGGCCACCGCCACCGCAAACAGCAACACGGCCCCCGCCCGGTCGAGGCCCTCGACCGCGATCCCGACCACCGCCAGGATCGCCGCGATCCCAATGACCCAGCGGGCCACCCGCCGCCCGAAGACCTCGAGCCGGCGCTCGAGCGGCGTCGGCTCCTGCACCACTTCGCCCAGCAGGGTGGCCAGCCGGCCCATGGCGCTGCCGGAACCGGTCCGGGTCACCACCGCAGTGGCCAGACCCCGAACCACGAGCGTCCCGGACGAGACCTCGTCGGCGGCTCGGCGGGAAACCGGGAGCGACTCGCCTGTCAGAGTCGACTCGTCCAAGGCCAGATCTCGGGCCTCCGCTAAGCGGGCGTCGGCGGGCACCCGGTCGCCAGCTTCGAGCCGGATCGCGTCACCCGGCACCAACTCGACGGCCGGAAGCCGGACCAGGACCCCATCCCGGAACGCCCAGACCATCGGCGCCGTCAATTGGCGGAGCTTGGCGAGCGCGCCCTCGCCTTTGGCTTCCTGCCACACCCCGAGCCCGGCATTGGCCACCAGAATCACCGCGATGGCAATCGCCTCGAGGGGGACACCGGTGCCCCCCTCACCAAACCAAAGGGCCAGGTCGAGACCCAGCGCCACCAGGAGCACGAGCACCAGCGGGCTTCGGAACTGGGCCAGGAGCCGCCGCCAGGTCGGCACCGGCCGCCGTTCGGGCAGCGCGTTGGGTCCGGCCCGGACCCGTTCCGCGTCCGCCGCGGCCGTGGTGAGGCCGAGATCGACCGGGCTAGCCGGCGAAGACGTTGGCGACATGAACTCGTATGGTAGCTGATCCTGGAACCTGAAGCAGGTTCAGGCGGGTGGCGGCGGCCGCCGGCCGGCACGATGTTTCGCGAAGCACATCAACCCGAGGAGCAACCGAGATGAGACGATGGCACCCCCTTCTGGCGGCATGCTTGCTGGTGCCAGCCCATCTGGCCGGCCAAACGACGGCGGCGGTGCTGGACTCGGTGTTTGCCGAGTGGCGGAGCACCCAGGGGCCCGGCTGCACGGTCGGGGTCGACTCGGCCGGGACCCGAATCAGCCGCGCCTACGGGATGGCCAATCTCGAGTACCGGGTGCCGCTCCGGGTCGAGTCGGTGGTCGAATCCGGCTCGGTCGCCAAGCAGTTCACCTCGGCCGCGGTGGCGCTGTTGGCCATTCGGGGCAAGCTCTCTCTCGACGATGATATCCGCCGTCACCTGCCGGAGGTGCCCGACTTCGGCGCCGTCATCACCATCCGGCACCTGCTCCAGCACACCAGCGGGCTCCGCGATCAGTGGGGCCTGCTTGGCCTCCAGGGCTTCCCGCCGGGCGCCGAGGTCCACACCCTGGCCCGGATCCTCGACTTGGTCGCCCACCAGCGGCGGCTCAACTTCGCGCCGGGCGCGGAGTACCTCTACAGCAACACCGGCTACGCCCTCGCCGCCATCATCGTCCAACGGGTGGCGGGCGTGTCGCTGGCCAAGTTCTCCAAAGATGAACTGTTCGAGCCGCTCGGCATGAAACAGACCGAGTGGCGGGACGATTATCGCAAGGTGGTCATCGACCGCGCCACCGCCTACGACCGCGGCCCCGGTGGGTGGGTTCAGGACATGCCGTTCACCAATGTCCACGGAAACGGCGGCCTCCTGACCACGGTCGGCGACCTTCTGCTGTGGAACGAAGCGCTGACCCGCGGCACGATGCCCGGCGGAGCCGAACTGGTCCGTATGCTCGAGACCCCCGGCAAGCTCACCGACGGGTCGGCCATCGAGTA
>CADEGB010000431.1 GCA_902826755.1 uncultured Gemmatimonadota bacterium | reverse complement strand
GACCGCATGCTTGGACATGCAGTACGGTACCACGAATGGCGAAACGCTGCGGCCAGCGATCGACCCGATGTTGAGGATCCGCCCCCGGGCCCGACGGAGGGCCGGGAGAAAGGCCTGCGTCACGGCCAGGAGCCCGAACACATTGACCTCGAACTGACGTCGGACCAGATCGACGTCGAGATACTCGAGGGGGCCCCCGATCGCGATCCCGGCGTTGTTGACGAGGCCGGTCAGGCCGGCGGTCCCCAGTGTTTCCTCGAGCCCGGCGGCGGCCGCCCCGATTTCGTCCGCCTGGGTGACGTCGAGTCGAATCGGGACGATCCGCCCGGTCCCGGCGGCGCGGAGTCGGTCGCCGTCGTCCGGCTTCCGAACGCCGGCAAAAACCCGATAGCCGAGGCGATCGAGGCGGAGCGCGGCGACGGCGCCGATTCCGGTCGACGCACCCGTCACCACCACGGAACGGAGGGATGTCATTGCGGGTAATCTACTGACCCGGCCCGAGGTGTGGGCGGGTTAGGAAAGACCTGGGATGTCGGGGCGACCGGTGCTACTCGATGCGGCGCACCACCGAGCGGACGCCGTCCGAGAAGGTCACGTCGAACCGGCGGCCCCCGGTCCAGACAGTGGCGGCGCCGCCCCGGGCAAAGGAAATCACCTGGCCGGTCTCGGCGTCGCGGATCATCGCCATCGGGTAGGTGGCACCGTCCCAGGAGAACCGCGCCTGAAGGGTGTTGACCCGGGCCATGGCGGCGGCCGGGTCACGGAACAGAACCCGGCGCCCGAGCTGGGCGATGGTCTGCAGCGAGATCCGCTCCGCCGGGCCCGTCGGTGTGACGAGGCGGAGGCGGGCCACCGCCTGATCCTGGGCCGCGTCCACCGGAATCACGGTGGCAAAGTGCTGCTCGGGGCCGACTTCTTCCCCCGTCGAGACGATCGGCACCGGCTGGCTGAACACGACCCGGCCGTCCGCGCTGAGTCCCTCGATCCGATAGCCGGGCGTTCCGGCCGGCACGCTGGTCGGCGGGGCGACGCGGAGCGCGGGCTCGAGCACCACGCCGGAGCCGGTAATCCGGCCCCACACCAGCAGTCCGGCCACGGGGGCGTCGACCGCGGGCGGCGCGTTGTTGGCCCCGCCCTGGCGGTAGGTGATCATCCTGCCCCAGTTGTAGTCGCTGACCCAATCGGGGTTGCAGTAACTCATCAGGTCGTAGTTGGAACTGGGCAACTTGACGGTGAACGTGACGGGGTCGAGTCCATAGACACCGATCACGCCGCCGGCATACGGATACCCAGGATCGGGACTGGCAGGCCCGCCGCACGGCGCATGGGGCCGCCCCATGTTGTGGCCGATCTCGTGCGCCATCACGCCCGAGCCGCTCGGCAGGTTGTCCCAGCCGAGCGACGTGTTGGCACTGCCGCCGACATAGCCGATCCCGGCGACGCCGCTGCCGTAGCTCGTCTTGACCACGCCGTAGTAATAGCGGTTGCTGCCGTCGGTGAACTTGAGGGCGTTGACCTCGCTCAGGATCGTGCCCCACGCCCCATTGCCGTTGCTCGACTGAAGCACCGGTGCCGTGGTCGTGTAGACCGCGCGGAGGTCGGCGTTGTAGCTGGCCACCGGCAGCATCTTGAGCGGATCGACGAGGAAGGTCGCCATGTTACCGGCGGTGACGTTGCCCTGGAGTCCGTTGACCTGTTGGAGCACGGGCACGAACCTGACGTTCCAGGTCGGCACCGTCCGGACGTCGAGGGCAAACGGCGTTCCGCTGGTCGGGAAGGTGTTGTCGCCATCGCTCGCCTCGGCCACCACGTTGCCGGGATCGACGTCCGCCAGGATCCGGAGGTTGGCCTGCACGAGGGCGGCCGGCACCACCAGGTTCCACGAACTGGCCAAGGTGCCCTCGGCCACCGCGGTGGGCACGCTGGCACCAGGGGCGGTGATGGTCGAGGTCTGCACCAACGTGGCGCCGGAGTAGAAACGGACCCGGACAGACGGGGTGGACGTATTGGCTTGATTCGCGAGGACGAAGACCCGCAGATACCCGTCGCGACCGGCCACGACGGGCGTGGTTCCGTCGTATTTCGCGGTGGCTTGGGTCAGGTACATCCCGTCGATCGTGAGATTGAGCGTCGCGCCGGTGCCGAGGGCGTAACTCACCGCGGCGCTGGCGGTGGCACCGTTGCTGACGGTGACCGACTGCGTCGTCGGGGTCGGCTGATAGGTGCCACCCGAACTGACGTTGCCGGCGGTGACGGTGTAGCTCCCGGCCGCAAGGCCCGTCAGCGTCGTCGTGGCGGTGACACCCTGACTATAGCCACCCGGTCCGTCGACGGTGACCGCGGCGAGGGCGCCGCCCGGCAATCCGGTGATCGTCACGGTCAGACCGCCCGTGGCGACCGCGTACGCCACGCTCCGGGAGGCGGTGGCGCCGGCGGAGACGGTGGCGGTCTGCGAGGTCGGCGTGGGGCCGTAGCTGCTGCCGCCCGACGACACCGGCGCCGCGGCGACCGTGTAGGTCCCCGCGGTGAGCCCGGTAAGCGTGGTGGTGGCGGTCACCGCCTGGCTATACCCGCCCGGACCGGTGACGGTCACCGCGGCGGCCGTTCCTCCCGGTAGTCCGGTGACGGTAACCGTGAGGGAACCGGTCGGCGCGTAGGCGACCGTGGCGGAGGCCGTCGACCCGGCGGTCACCGAGCGGGTCTGGGAGGTCTGCGTGGGCCGTTGGATGTAGCCGCCCGCCAGGACGTTGGCCGCGGTAATGGTGTAGGTGCCGGAGGCCAGTCCGGTCAGACTCTGGGTGGCGGTGACGGCCTGCGAGTACCCACCCGGGCCGGTGACGACGACCGCCGCGGACACCCCGCCCGGCAGCCCGCTGACGGTGACCGTGAGGCCGCCTAACGTTCCAGCGTAGACCACCGACGTGGTCGTCGTGGCGCCCGCCACGACCGTGGCCGTCTGGGTGGCCGGGCTCGGCGAGTAGGTGCCGCCCGACACCACCGACGCGGCGACGATGGCGTAGTTCCCCGGCTGAAGCCCGGTCAGGGTGGCCGTGCCGGTCAGGGTCTGGGTAAAGCCACCCGGGCCGGACACCGTCACCTGGGCCGCGGCGCCCCCAGGCAGGCCGCTCACCACGACGGCGATCGCGCCGGTGGTGGGCGCGTAGGTGACGCCGGCGGTCGTGGTGGCGTTGACCGCAACCGCGAGGACCTGGCTGGGCGGACTCGCCTGATAGAGCTGACCCGGTGCGGAAACCGACGCGGCGGTGACGGAGTACGACCCGGGCACGAGGTTCGTGAGCGTGGTCGCGCCGGTGGCCGTGGCCGAATACCCCCCGGGTCCGGTGATCGAGAGCGCGGCGTTGACACCAAGCGGCAGGCCGGAGACGTTGATCCGGAGGGAGCCCACGCCCGGCGAGTAGGCCACCGTTCTGGCCACCGGATCGGGGCCTGGACTCAACGTCACCGACTGGAGAGGCGGAACCGGGAAGTACAGCGACGTTCCCGCCGTCACCGGGGTCGCCGCAATCGAATAGACGCCGGGAGCAAGGCCCCGGAGGGTTCGAGTCGCCTCCACGATGGCCGAAAAGCCGCCCGGGCCGGTCAGCGTCACGCCGCCGGCCACACCCGTGGGAAGTCCCGTCACCGAGAGCGCGAGCGACGCCGACTTGAGCCGGTACCGGACGGTGGCCGGGATTGGGGTCGGCGCGGCGTTTACCTGCAGGGTCGGCGGCGTTGCCACGGCCTCGTAGAGTTCACCGTCGATCTCGAGTTCGCCGCCTTGCACCGTGTACGATCCGGGCCGCAGGCCCTTCAACGT
>CADEGB010000430.1 GCA_902826755.1 uncultured Gemmatimonadota bacterium | reverse complement strand
CCGGGTGGCTTCAGGTCTACCGGAGCGCCCTGGGGCGCCACGAGTGAGCATCCGTCGCTCGCTGGTGGCCGCGGCCACGAAAGGGCTCGACCTCATCCGCCCGATCGTCGAGCGATTGGCACCCGGACGGCCGGTCGTGCTGTGTTATCACAGCGTCGTGGACCGGCCGATTCCGGTCCGGCTCACGCAGACCGGCCTTCACCTGCCCTTGGAGGATTGGCGACTCCACCTGGACTACCTCGCCACCCATTGCGAGGTGGTGCCGGTTACTCGACTCCTCGAGCCCGGTGGCTTCGCCACTCGACGGCGGTCACGGCCGCGAGTCGCGATCACGCTCGACGATGGATACGTCAACAACCTCACCATTGCCGCCCCGGAGTTGGTCAGCCGTGGACTCCCAGCCACCGTATTCGTGGTGACCGATTCCCTGGCCACGGATCGGCTGTTCTGGTGGGATGAACTCAATTGGCTCCTGACGGCTCCGCACCCGGGGCGAGGAAGGCTCGCCGACGCGGTCGATGTCGACCTGTCGAACCCGATGGGCATCGAGGCGGCTGGCCGGGCGATTCGGGCTGCCCTGGTCGCGGCCCTCCCGGCCGAGCGGGCCCGCATGCTCGATGAACTCACGTTGCTGTCCGGTCGACCGATGGAGCGGTGGCTCCTCGAGCTGCTGCGGCCGCTGACGTGGGCGGAGGTCGGTCGCCTTGGGGATTCGATTGCGGTCGGCAACCACACGGCAACCCATCGGGTCCTCTCGGCCATCGAGGTGGCCGACGCCGTGGCGGACGTGGCGAGGGCGGGCAAGAGTCTCGAGTCGGTGGTGCCGGCGTCTCGACGGATCGAACGGGCCGTCTGCTATCCGCGGGGCGACTCGACATCGGCCGTGCGGGCCGGTCTGCGGGCGGCTGACGTCGCCACCTGGGGTTTCGGGCTCCGGTCCGCGGGCGCCAGCGTCCGTCACCTCGACCCGATGAACCTCCCCCGGACCATCGTCGGAGCCGGTCAGTCGATGGCTCGCTTCCGACTTCGAGCGGCTGGCTTGACCGGCTGACGTCCCCGGTTCGCCATTGGATGCGGCCAGGACCTTTCTCGCCAACAGTCAAGACGACCGGAATTCCGCACGGTCCCGGTTCCGTGTGTCAATAACTCCTTTGGTCTACGTCCAATGAGCGATCGCAGGGGCGCCTGATCGGCGCTTCGGAAGCGACCGGTTTCGGCAATGGCCCAAGCTGCCAAAGAGTTGTTCGCTGTCGCTGGTTGGGACAGCAACCGCGATCTCAGGCATCCCGCCGTCCAGATCCTGGGGATGATCGCTTTTGCAGTCCAGGTCCCGGCCTTAAACTCATGTTCGACATGCTGTTGTGTCCAGGCAGCAGGCGGCGTGGAAGTTGCCGGCCACTGGATGCCGACGCAGGTCCGGAATGGAAACGAAATGCCCGAGATGGACTTCGGTACCAAATTGCTCGTCGTGAGAACCCCAGGTCGCATGCTCGCGGTCGCTTGGCTTCTCGGGTCGATCGCCTGTTCCGACGGGCAACTGATCTCGAGTTTCGTCGAGCCGCCGCCGCCCGCGGCGTTGACGATGTCGGTCGGCCCCACCAGTCGCCATGTCGCGGTTCCCTACGGCGCGCCCGACGCAACGGTCGATTCGGTGTCGGTCACGATCACAGGCCGGGGAGCCAGCGCGGCGGCGTGGCGGGCGACCGTACGTCACTCGTGGGTGACTGTCCTCGATTCGACAGGTTCCGGGCCGGCGGTGGTTCGGTGGCGCCGCGCGGCGCCGACCTTGCTCCCGGGGATCTATGTGGACACGATCTCGTTCTCGGTCGATAGCGCGATCGGGTCGCCTGCGACGGTCATTGACTCGCTCGAGGTCCTACCGCCGCCGGGCGGCGCGTTCTCGCTCGATGTGTATCCAACGTCCCGCCGGGTCGCCGTTACCGCGGGTGCCGGTGTCGTGGTCGACTCGGTGAAGGTCAACGCCTTGGGCGCCCTCGCCAGCGAAACCCCTTGGTTCGTCGCCAAGCGTCGGCCGACGACGAACTTGATGTCGGCGGACGGAGTCGGAAACGGCACGATCCGGTGGGCCCGAATCGTCGGTGACCTCGTCCCGGGGCTTTACGTCGATACGCTCACGGTCCTCGCGGGCGGTATCACCCGCGTCGTCCTCGACAGCATGCAGGTGAACGCACCACCTCGACCGCCCACGATTCGGATCCAGCCGGCCAGCCGGCGCGATTCCGTGGGCACCGGGACCAGTGCCATTCGCCTCGACTCAGTTTCGGTCCTCGTGGGTGGAAGTGATCCGGACCTTCGCTGGACGGCCGTGAGTCGCCGCGCGGCCACGACCCTCGTCGATGGCAGCGGCGTCGGCTCCCGTTGGCTCCGCTTTCAACGCCGCCCGGCGGGCCTGCCTTCGGGCTCTTTCGTCGACACGATTACCGTCACGCTGGACGATTTCCCCGCGATTTCGGCTTGGGTTATCGATACCCTGAAGGTCGGGCCGATCGCCGAGCCGCTGGCGCTCGTCGTGGTCAACTCCGGACCCCGATCGCGGACCGTCACCGTCGGAAGCCCGACGACCTACCTCGATTCCGTGCAGGTCGTGCTTGGTGGCGACGGCTCGTCGGCCACCGCATGGGTGGCGGCCGCGACCGGCGCGCGGTCGAGTTCGATCGTCCGCGGCACGGGGATCGGATCGGGCTGGCTCGTCTGGGGACGTAACGTAAGCGCCCTGCCACTCGGGATTCACGTGGACACTCTGGTCGTCTCAGTGGCCGGTGCGCGCGGAAGCCCCGCCCGGGTGGTCGATACCGTCGTGACGATTGCTCCGGCTGCGCCCCTGACGGCAAACCTCGATGTGTCGAGTCGCTATCGGGAGGTGCCGCTTAACTCCGGGACGCCGGTGCCGGATTCGGCCGTCGTCACCGTGACCGGCATGGGTGCCGCCTCGGCTGATTGGGTGGCCACCTCCCGTCGGTCGTGGACCCAATTGCTCGCGTACAACGGGGCTGGCACCGGTGCCCTTCGGTGGGTGCGCAATCCGGCCGGATTGGTCGCTGGGACGTATGTCGATACCCTCCTCGTCACCGTCGCTGGTGCCGTCGGCAGTCCGATGCGCCTGATTGATTCGATGGTGGTCAAGTCCGGTCCGATCGCGCCCCCGCCACCGCCACCTCCGCCTCCCCCGCCGCCGCCGACCTCGGACACGCTGACCTTGGCGGTAACGCCTCGGAGCGTGATGGACCTCTTCCTGGTCGGGGCGCCGGCCCGGACGGTGGCGGTGTCCGTGTCGCTCGCTGGTGCCGGGGCCGCTACCGCCGCGTGGCGCGCCAGCAAACGGAAGCCCTGGGTGACGCTCCAGACTGGGTCCGGCACCGGATCCGGTACGCTCACCTATAGCCACAATCCGAGCGGCCTCGCGGCCGGCCTCTACGTCGATACGATCACGGTGGAGGCGGACAGCGCGATCGGGTCGCCGGTCCGGGTGATCGACTCGATGAAGGTCGAGGCCGTTCCCCCGCTCGCCGGCGGGGAGGCGGAGTCGCCGACCGGTCGTCGACCGAAGTTGCTCTGGACGCCGAGGCGTCAGTACAACTGGAACCGGATGCGGAGCGAGAATCACGTCTGGTGGCAGCTGATCAAGAGCAACGCCGATCGGACCGGCACCTCCGGCGAGCGTTACGCCGATAACGGCCAATGGGCAACGCTGGTCTACCAGGTCACCGGTGATGCCGCCTACGGCCGGAAGGCTTGGGCGGCGATCGAACGGGACGTCCTTCCGCAAAGTCTCGGCGTCAACACGTTTCGATGGGT
Source organism: uncultured Gemmatimonadota bacterium (assembly GCA_902826755.1). Classification (GTDB taxonomy): domain Bacteria; phylum Gemmatimonadota; class Gemmatimonadetes; order Gemmatimonadales; family GWC2-71-9; genus SHZU01. Next base: position 16 of record CADEGB010000430.1, on the reverse strand, counting down.
CTTTCAGGATTTCCTC
>CADEGB010000429.1 GCA_902826755.1 uncultured Gemmatimonadota bacterium | reverse complement strand
GCTTAACATGCGCTTGAGGTGATCCTGTATTGCCGTCCGGGTTGGGCCAATTGACAGGTAGCTGGACAGGTTGTGTCGGGTGAAGAAGCGCTCGAACGTCTGGGCAGCTGGGGTCGAGGGGGTCAAATTGCGCAGTGGCCGAAGAACGTCTCCCGCCAGCATCACGGTCCCGAAATCGGCGAGGTCGGGCTCCGCCTCGAGATACGGCGCCGCCAGCGCAAGCCACTTTACCCGCCGCCGTTCAAGCACGTTCAACCCCTTGGGTCCAAAAACTGCCTCCTGAAACATCAGGTTCCCCTGCGAATGGGCCACCACCACGACTTCACGGCCCGCGCCGATTTCCTGCCGGATCGCCACTCGAAACCTCGTAGCGTCCGGTTGAACGGGCCCGGGGTAGCCCGCGGCGACATTGTCATACTGGGTGGCGGCCTCGATGAGATCGGGCGCCTGGAGGCATCCTGCTTCCAGCGCCGCGACCGGAATCCTCCGCGTTCGCTCGGAGGCAAGCGCCCGCCTCCCAGCCGGTGCTGGAGCGCCGTAGACCCATTGAACGGACCCGCCGGAAGCGGCCCGGCCCTCGGCGTCCGATACCATTGCCTCGCACTCGTCGCCGGGCCAGTTGCTGCTTCGGTTGTAGAACAGCACGACGTTTGCCGAAAAGCCGCCTGACTCATGTATCAGGCCGACGACCCTCCCACAGGCATCTGCCGCCTCAGCCGGCGAGTTCCCGATCCCGTTGATGAAGAAAACAGTGGGCGTTCGGCCTGAACCGCTTGACGCGCACGCTTCGCCCTGGGTGGCACGGTGCACGACGTTCAGGGCAGTCAAGTGAAAGGCAAGAGCAGCTATGCGAAGCACGTGGAGCCCGTCAAAGCGAGAAGCACGATTGCCGCCGCAGGTCAACCGACAACCGCAACGACCGCGAATTCGGCGGATGGCCCAGGGAGACTGGTTTTGAGCCACGTCCGCAGGACGATTGGCGGCCACCCCTACCAGGCCCTAAGCGTTCCTTCACAGGGCTTAGCGGCGTTTTGAGCCGGGGAGACAGGTCGTCACCGCCCAGAGGTCCGCCTCATGAACCGACACCCCGACCGCGCCATCCGGCGCCTTGCTGACCCACCCATTCGGCCGTAACCTTCCGCGTTAGCGAGACACGGCTTGTTGCAGCCCAAACCGGCGGTGGCGGGTGTTCTGCATCCATGAATACCTTCACCAAGTCAGACCGCCGTCTTATGACCGATGTACCTGTCCAACCGACCCCTTCTGACGGGCGTCTGACGCTCACCACCTGCGGCGGGGCGGACCTTGCTGCTGGTGGCTCCCAGGTCCTTGGGCCCGGAAAACCACTCGCCCTGATTACCTACCTGGCCCTGGCGCCGGGTCGGGCCGCTTCGCGTGAGTTCCTGATCGACCTCCTCTGGGCCGACCTCGACCACTCCCACGGCCGCCACGCCCTCCGTCAGACCGTCTGGCAGCTGCGGCGCCAGTTCGGCGACGCGATCGTGACGGGCCGTGACGAGCTGTCCATTGGACTACCCATCGACAACGACCGTGACCGATTTCTGGCCGCCATCGAGGGCGGGCAGCCCGAACTTGCCGTGACCCTGTACCGCGGCGACTTCCTGCCGGGCTTTGCGCTCCCGGGCTCGCACGAATTCGAACTCTGGGCAGATGGCGAACGCAGCCGGCTTCGGGGCGCATTCCTGCTGGCCGCCGAAATGACCGTTCGGCGCTTTCAGGCCGCCGGCCGGGTTCGGGATGCACAGGCAGTGGCCCGCCGGATGAGGGACACCGACCCCGGCCATGAGGCCGGCTGGCGCCTCCTGCTCGAGACGCTGTCCGCCGCCGGCGACCATCTCCAGGCCGCTGTCGAAGCCGAGGCGCTCCGGGCCCATTTGGCGGCGGATGAACGGGCGCCGGAGCCGGCCACCAAGGCACTACTCGAGCGGATCGGGAGGGGCGGCCAAAGGGAGCAGGAACCGGCGGCAGACCACGCCCTGATTGCCGAGCTCATCGGGCGGGAAGCGGAGTTCGCAGCGGTTCTGGAGGCGTGGGGACGGGCCAAGACGGGGAGCTCGACCCACGTTCACATCGTTGCCCCGGCTGGTTTCGGGAAGACCCGGCTGCTGGCAGATGCCGCCCACCGACTCAGGTCGATCGGGGCCAGGGTGATTCCGATCCGCGCCAACCCCGGCGACCGCGGCGTTCCGTTCGCCACGGTTGGGGATCTCGCCACCGCCCTCGGTCCGCTAGCAGGCCTGGCAGGAGTGTCACCCGCCGCAGCGGGGGTGCTGATCGGCCTGAGCCCGAGCCTATCCAGTCGGTTTCCACACGCGGAAGCGAGCGCGGCGCACCCTGAGCCAATCCGGCTTCGAACCGCGGCCCTGGCCGAGGCTCTCGCCGCCATCGCCGACGAAAGGCCGGTGGCCCTCCTGGTGGACGACGTTCACTGGCTTGACCCCGAGTCGCACCAGGTCCTCGAAGGGCTGATCAACCGCCTGGCCTCGACGGCGGCCCTGGTCATCACGGCCAGTCGGCCCGGCATCGGGCGGCCTCTCGCAACCCCAACGACCTTCCTCGTTGAGCCGGCTCCACTCGATCGGGCGGCCGTGCAGTCCCTGTTCGTGAGCCTGGGACGGCCGGCCGACGACTGCCAACTCGAGACGATTGTCGATCTCCTCCACCGTTCCTCGGGCGGCTCCCCGCTGCTGGTGCTCGAGTCGCTCCAGCTGGCGCTCGATCGCGGCAGCCTCCATCTGGAGGCAGGTACCTGGTCAGTCCCCGAGCTGACACGGCTCCAGGCCGAGTTGGAGGCTGGCAACACCCTGCGGGAGCGGCTGACCGAGTTGCACCCAGACGCCAGTTGGATTCTGCTCGTCCTGGCGGCGCTTGGCACGCCGCTGACCACCTCGGAGGTCACCGAAGTAGTCCGAACCCGAGAGGCCGTCGACGAACAGCTCTGGCACCTGGAGCGGAGGGGCCTGCTGCGGAGGAATGGGTCATCCTGGGAACCGGCGCACGACGAGATCGCCGCTGCGGCCCACGAGATGGCCACGCCCGAACGGCGCCGTGCCGCCCACCTGGCGGCGGGGCGCCTGCTGCTCGCCTCACCCCAGATGGGAATGGGCCAGGCACTCGGTGCGGCGAGGCACTTCGAGCAGGCGGCGGACGATCAATCGCTCCGCATGGCCTTCCGGGCACTGGTGGGAAGGGCTCGCAACGCGGGTGATCGACGCGGATTTCTCAGCCTGGCTCGGTCCGTCGTGTCGTCGGAGGATGCCGCGCGACGGCTAGTTCGGAGCCTACCGCTGCGGGCCCGGCTCGGCCTCGATTCGACCGCCCGGCTAGCCGCGGCAGTGGCAGGTACGTTCCTGCTCGGTGCCGTGGCGATTGCGGCCACCAGCCTCGTCCGGGACAACGGCTCGGACGGCTTGCTCGTCGTTTTCGATCACCACCCAGGCGAACCTGGAGCAACCAATGCTCGGACATTCCGCTGGAGCCCGGACTCATGGAGGGGGGGGCGGCCCATCGCCCCACGTTTGGGCAGCACGGTCGTCCGCGAACCGATGTTGGCAACCGCAGGATCCGGGCGGGTCGCGATGTCCGCCGATGGGTCAATGTGGGTGTTCAACGCCCCGGTCGACGACAGTGTCACGGACGAGATCTTCCTGCACGAGAACGGGCGCACCCGACTCCTCATCGGAGCCCCTCGGGATGACGGTCTGCCAGACCTCTCCCCATCAGGCCGGACGGTGGCGTTCGTCACCGCGCGCTGGTCGCCGCCAGGCGACGACGACTACGACATCGCCGTCGCGGACATCGCAAGGCCGGAGGTGGCG
>CADEGB010000428.1 GCA_902826755.1 uncultured Gemmatimonadota bacterium | reverse complement strand
TGGTGGCGCGGCGCTGGCCCTGGCCTCGCGTCGGGTGGCGGGCCTCTGGCGGCCCGGGGCGATGGCGGAGGGCCTGGCCCGCTTCGATCCCGCCGACCCGCGGGCGCTGGGTCTCGTCGTGGCGCTGGTCCTGCTGGTCTACCTCCTGGTGGCCCGACTGGTCTTCGACGGGCGCCCCCTGCTCATCGACGAAGCGGTGCACCTCTTCCAGGCTCGGACCTACGCGTCCGGCCGTCTCTGGATCCCGGTGGATCCCGATCCCGCCTTCCGAAGCACCCTCAACCTGGTGGATCACGACGGCCGCTGGTTCGGCCATTTCCCTCCAGGATGGCCCCTCCTGCTGGCGTTAGGCGATCTGCTCCGGATCCCGTGGGTGGTCGGCCCGCTCGTCGGGGCGGCCACGGTCGGGATGTGGGGCCTGGTCCTCCGGCGGGCCGAGCCGCGGCCGTCGGTTCGGGCCGGCGCGCTGTTGCTGTTCGGCCTGGCGCCGTTCCCGATGTTCCTGGCCTCCTCCCACATGAACCACGGACCGGTGCTGTTCTGGCTGCTCGCGGCGCTGGCCGGCTGGCTGGCCCTCGGCGAGCGGCCGGGCCCAGGTCTGGCGCTCGCCACCGGGGTGGCGCTCGGAATGGCCGGGATCACCCGGCCGGCGGATGCGCTGGCGTTCGCGATTCCGGCTGGCGTCTGGGCGGTGTTGCGGGTCCGGGAAACCGGCCGGGTCCGGGATCTCGGGCTGATCGCCCTCGGCGCCCTCGGGCCGGTCGCCTTCCTGCTGGCGGTCAACCACGCCACCACCGGATCGGCGCTGCAGTCGGGCTACCAGCTGCTCTGGGGGCCCAACGTCGGTCTCGGGTTCCACGCGGCCCCCTATGGACCGCCCCACACCCCAATCCGGGGCCTCGAGCTGATGAGCCTCTACCTGCTCCGGCTCAATCTGTTCCTCTTCGAGGCACCGGTGCCCGGTCTGGTGGCGGCCGGTCTGGCGCTGCTGCTGGCTCCGCGACTCGGCTCGGTCGATCGCTACCTGCTCGCGGCCGCCGCCGCGCTGCTGCTGGTCTACTTCGCCTATTGGCACGATGGGTTCTTCCTCGGGCCCCGGTTCATCTATCCGGTGGCCCCGGTGGTGGCTCTCTGGACCGCCCGCCTGCCGCAGCTCGTGCGGGCCCGGTGGGGTGACGGGCTGGCCCATCGGACCACGACCTTTGCCATGGCGGGTGCCATCCTGGGCTCGCTAGCCCTCGGCATCCCCGCCCGACTGGGCACCAACTCCGAAATCCAAGCCGCCATGCGGGTCGATCCCGATCGAGCGGCGGAGGCGGCCGGGGTGCGGGACGCCGTCGTCTTCGTCCGGGAAAGCTGGGGCGCCCAGGTGCTGGCGCGGATGTGGGCGCTTGGGGTCGCCAAGCCGGAGGCCGAACGATACTACCGGAACATCGATACCTGCGTCCTCGACCGGGCCCTGCTGGCCATCGAACGGGGCGAGACGCCCGGGCCGGCGGCTCCGGCGCTGGAGTCGCTTCAGGTCGACTCGGCGCGGTTGGTCCGGTCGCCCTTTTCGCCGGATACCTCGGAGCGGGTCTTGAACGGCGCCAAGTACGATCGCCGCTGTGTCGACCGGATCAACCAGGACCGGGCCGGCTTTACGATCCTGGCCCCCTGGCTCCTGAGCCGCCGCGCGGACCTCCTGTTCGTGCGGGATCTCCACGAGCGGAACGCGTCGCTGTTGGCACGCCATCCCGACCGGCAGGCGTACCGGGTCTGGCAGCCGACCGATTCGGCCGGGGTCCGATGGGAACGGATCCAACGTTAGGCGCCACCGGGCCGGCGGGCGGCGGGGCGGGCGACGGCCAGCCGGAGCCCGGGGCCATCGACCCGTGGGCGTCGCATCTGGTTCCGCGAGTGGTGCGGGTGGCTCCGGAGGGTGTTGGAGCGTACCCCGGGACGCCGATCCGGGTCCGAAGCCGGCCGGATCGGCGGCCGAGTCGGGTGCTTCCGCTGCTCGACCGCCCGGTGCCGACGGGGGACGCCGGGGTTCCGGCGGATGATCGGGTCTGGCGCGCCATTGATGATTTCAACGGGGCGGTCCGGCGGCTTCCGGCGGACCTGCTCGCGGCGCGGACCGACGCGGCCCGGAAGATGTTCGGGCCAATCGACCCGCTGCTGGTCGGGGTCTTCGCGGCGGCCGACCTGCGGGCGGAAGTGCTGCAACGGCGGTTCGAGGCCCGTCTGGTCGGCAGTTTCGCCGCGCTCCTCGGCGCGATCGTCTGGTTCGGGTGGACCGATCTCGACGACGTCGGCATCCTCGGCTTCCTCCTCTTCCTCTCCCTGGCGGCCCTCCTCATCTGGCAGGGCAAGAGCCGCCAGCTCGAGAACGCCTTTCTCGATTCCCGGGCGCTGGCGGAGGGAGTCCGGGTGCTCGGGTTCTGGCGCCGAGCTGGTCTTGGCCAACAGGTCACCGACCGGTATCTCAGCCACCATCACGAAGCGGTCGACTGGATCCGCACCGCGCTGGCCCAACTCGAGGCGGCTGTGCCCGAGCCGGTCCCGGCCGACGCCACGGCCGTGGGCGAGGTCACCCGGAACTGGGTGGTGGCGCAGCGGGACTACTTTGCCCGAAAGCTCGAGCCGACCGGTCGGCGCGCCCGCCTGTGGTCGCGGTTCGGCGCCGTGGGGCTGGTGGGCACCGTGGTCGTCGCCGCCGGATACGGTCTCTTCGTCCTTCGCGGCATCGACGCCGGGACCTCCGCGGTGCTCCAAGCGGTGCTGGCGTGGGTCGGTGGGGTGGCCGTGGTCGCCGAGGGCTTTGCCGAAAAACAGGGGTTCACCAAACTGGCCGTCCAGTACCAGTTGGCGCATCGGTTGTTCGAACGCGCGGTGACCGAGCTGGAGCGGGGCGCCGATCCGGCCGCGGTGTACCTGCAGCTCGGCGAGGAAGCGCTCCGCGAGAATGGGGAGTGGCTGGCGTATTTCCGGAACCACCCCCTGACCATCAAGGTGTAGGGTCTCCCGCAGTCTGCCCGTGCCGGCAATCGCAGTGGAACGGGCAAGTCGTTGCATCCCTGTCGAATCCGTTATCGAACAACGAGTTAGGCGGTCGTCTCCGAGCGACTCCGGGGCCCGGGGGGTGGCACTCGGATTGCCCTTGAGATGGGTGTCGTGCCAGAAGGGCGCGGCGGATCTTCGCCCAGGAGCAGATGGGGATGAGTAGAACACTCGCCACCCTGATCGTGGCCGTTCTGACAGCGGGAACCCCCGCGGTTGCCCAGAACCGGTATCTCTTCGGCTTTACCCACACGGACGACGGCACGGCGGCCGACGCGGTCCAGTTGGTCACGGATCGGGGCGCCATCGCCGCGTCGGGCCGGGGCTGGTTCGATGACACCGGGTTCCACCACGGCCTCAACGACAACTACGTGGCCGGCGCCCTCGACGGGCAGTGGTACCGGAACTTTTTCCTGTTCGATCTTTCCGGGTGGACCGAGGGATTCTCGCGGGCCACGCTCCGGGTCTCCACTCCGAGCGTCTGGCTGCCCTGGTGCGCGCCGGTGGCGTGCGACGGGTTTTCGAGCCCCAATCCGACCGAGTTGTTCTTCCTCCGCTTTCTCGATCCGACTCACTATGGGGCGCTCGTCGGCACCAGTTCCGGGCGGCGGGACGTCTTCGATGCGTTAGGCGGGGGCGATCCGGTTGGCAGCCACCTGGCCACGGCGGCCGACAACGGTCAGTGGATCGAGATCGAACTCAATGCCGCGGGACTCGCGGATCTCAACCGGCGGGCCGGGTCGACTTGGGCCCTGGGGGGGAGGCTCGACGACGGGGTACGGCGGGTCGGGACCACGGTGGCGC
>CADEGB010000427.1 GCA_902826755.1 uncultured Gemmatimonadota bacterium | reverse complement strand
CCAGGAAGACGATGTCTTCGGCGAGTTCTTCGATCTCGCTCAGGATATGCGAGGTGAGCAGCACCGTGGTCCCCCGGCTCGGCGCCGCGAGGACCTTCTCCTTGAAGATCCCGCTCGCGATCGGGTCGAGGCCGGCCGTCGGCTCGTCGAGGATCACCAGCGCCGGCCGAAAGAGAAACGCAACCACCGCGTTGAGTTTCTGCCGGGTCCCCCCGGACAGGGTCCGGATCGGGCGATCGAGCATCGGCTCGAGACCGAACTGGTCGATCAGCTCGAGATCGACCGGGGTGTCCGGCGGGCGGAGACCGCGAACCAGGCCCAGGACCTCGCGGGCGGTGAGCTGATCGGGGAACCGGGCCGCCTGCGGCATGTACCCGATCCGTTCCCGGCATCGCACGTTGCCATCAACGGGGGTCCCGTCGAGCAGGATCCGGCCCTGGTCAGCGGGAATTCGGACCAGGCCGATGATGGCCTTGATCAACGTGCTCTTCCCCGCGGCGTTCGGCCCGACGATCGCGGTCACCCGACCCGCTCCGACGGTCACGTCGAGCCCTTTGAGGACGTCGACCCGACCGAATCGCTTCCGGAGACCCTCGATCCGCACTTCGGCTGGGCTGGGGGCGGTCACCGAGGGGGCTCCATCAGGGGTACCCGGTCGCTCAGCGTCTCCGGCGTGAGGATCGGCAACACCCGTTCGGCCTGATCGAGGAGGTCGACGAAGAGACTGCGGAGCAGGATCAGGGCGGGATCGTTCTGCTCCACCACCAGGGAAAAGAGCCGGACCGGCCGATGCGGCACGTCGCCCCGGCCGTCGCGATTCCGATCGTACCCTCGGTACTGATCCCAGTAGTTGCCCGCAAACGTGCTCGCCGCCGACCGGCTGTTGGTGGCGACGTCGAAGGCGTTCCCGGAAAAGAAGTTGCCCTCGAACCGGTTCTCGACCGAGTTCGCGAGGAGCCGGACCGCCCATCCGTTGCCCTCGAACCGATTGCCAGTCACCGCCATTCGATTGGCCCCTTCGAGATACAGGGCGGTGGTGTTGCGCCGAAAATGGTTGTCGCGAATCGATCCGTCGCTGATGTCCTTGAGCAGAAGCCCGTACGCGGCTTGGCCCCGGTTGTCGAGAAACTCGTTGCGCTCCATCGTCACGTCGCGAGTGTACATGACCGCGACCCCCGCCCCGTTGTGCTGGAAGCGGTTCCCGCGGTACGTGCACCCGTGCGAGGACATGAAGTGGAGGCCGTACCGCCGGTTGGCGATGCTCTCGTTGTCGGCGAGGATGCTCCCGGTCACGAACTCGAGGTAGATGCCGTCCCGATGGCCGGTGACCCGATTGCCGGAGATGGTCAGCCGATCCGACGACCAGAACTGAATGGCGTTGCCGCTCGCCTGTTCTTTTCGCGCCGGACCGGTCACCCGGTTCCCGATGATCCGACAGTCGGTGACCTTCGCCCCGTAGATGCCGAAGTACGTGTCGCGGATGTCGTTGTCCTCGAGTCGGCACCCGGTGGCGCCCTCGAGGCGGATGCCAGCCCGATCCTCGAGGCTGATCGGGAGGACATGCTCGATGACGAGACCCGCCACCGTCACCCCCGCCGCGGTGACGACCAGGATGGTGTGATCCCCGCGCCCCGCGATGATCGGACGGCCCCGGCCAAGAATGGTGACCGGACGGTCGATGCGAATCGGCCTCGTATCGGGATACCGGCCAGGGGTGACGATCACCGTATCGCCGGGGCGGGCCGCGGCGAGCGCCGCCGCCAGGCTCCGGATCGGCCCCGCCGAGGACACGGTGATCACTCCCAGCGCGAGGGCCGCGATCATCGCCCGCTCGCCTCGCGAGCCCATTCGGTCACGTCCGACCAGGCCAGGCGGGTGGCGTCGAGCGCCGTCGCGAGGCTGTCGGCCCGAGCCCCGGGACGGACGGCCACGATCCCGTAACCCATCGGGGTTCGGACCGAGTCGGTCCGGAGAAAGACCATCCGCTCCACCGCCAGGAGCGAATCCGGCTCGAGGAAGTCGCTGACCCACAAGGAATGGATCCGGGCCGAATCGATCTCGACCAAGGCGATCGCGAGGCAGCCGACGTCGTCGAACGGGGTCACCTTGCCGGTGACCGACACCAGCTCACCGCCGAACCGCCGTTCGACCATCGTCATGTGGCAGTGATCGCACACGTCGGCGCCCTCGACGAGGGCCTGCGGACCGGGGCGACCGCACCCCACCGCCCCCGCCAGGACGGCGAGCAGCGCCGCCAACCGGCGGCTCAGGCGACCCGTCGCGCCCGTTGCCATTCCCGCACCGACAGCACGACGACGAGTCCGAGCGACCCGACCGCGATCCATCCGGCCAGGGCCGGCCAGGACGTTGCCTGGAAGTTGAGTAACTGCTTCGGACCGATCAGGGGCGGCTGGTAGCTCATGCCCGGGATCTTGATTGCCGCTTCCGGGTTGAGATTGTGACCGTAGTCGTATCCCCAGCGCCAGAAGTCGGCCAGGCCCACCAGCGCACCGATCATGAACAGCGTGGTCCAGAGATACAGCCCCGAGCGCCGTCCCCACGCCGCCAGGACCAGGCCGAGCCCGATCAGCCCGGCGACGACGGGCCCCATCAGTCGCAGCTCGGGAATCGCCTCGGGGTGGATCTCCTTCATCCCGATGTAGTGGTTGAGGCCGTTGATGCTTCGGAGATCGCCGGTGATCTGGTGGGCCCAGATGTACATGCCGAGCCCCTCGGGATACTGCGGCGCCTGGAGGGCGATGTGCCAGAGCGGCGCCAGGTAGATGCTGGCCAACGCCAGGGCGGCGAAGGCCAGCAGCAAGCGGGACGAGCGGGCCATCATAGGATCCTCGACCAGCGTGACGTCATTGACCGGTATTGAAGGCGATCTTGACGCTCGAGCCCTTGGGCGACACCCGGACGTACCCCTGCATTTCCTGGTGCAGCGCCGAGCAGAAGTCGGTGCAGTAGAACGGGAACACTCCGGGTCGATCGGGCTTCCAGGTCAAGGTGAGCGTTTGGCCCGGCATCAACAGCAGCTCACCGTTGGTGGCGCCCATCATCGCGAAGCCATGGGGAACGTCCCAATCCTGCTCCAGATTGGTGATGTGGAAGTAGACGGAATCTCCAACCTGCACGCCCTCGATGTTGTCGGGCATGAAGTGGCTGCGGATGGCCGTCATGTAGATATGGACCTTGGTGCCCTCGCGAACGACCTTGACGTCCTTCTCGGCCTTGACCGCGTGGGGATGCTTGTTGGCCTCGAGGGCAAAGGTCCTGAGCTGCTTGTCCTTGATCTTCGACGCGAGGATCGCCTGGGCGTAGTGCGGCTCGCCGGCGGTCGGGAAGTCGAGCAGCAGCTGCATCTTGTCGCCCGAGATGTCGTAGAGCTGAGCGGACTGGGTCAGTTCCGGCCCGGTCGGGAGATAGCGGTCCTTGGTGATCTTGTTGAGCGCGATCACGTACTTGCCGTCCGGCTTCCGAGTATCGCCACCGGGGACGTGGAGGTGACCGATCGAGTAGTACGTCGGCACCCGGTCGACCACTTCGCACTTCTTCACGTCCCACTTGATGATTTCGGACGAGAGGAACACCGACGTGTAGGCAAACCCACGGGCATCAAACTCGGTGTGCAACGGGCCGAGACCGGGATTCTGGACTTCGCAGGCGTTGACCGCTTCGTACTTGATGACCGGAACGCCATCGATCTCCCCGTCGAACGCCTTGTCGGCGATCGCCTTCTGCATCTTGGAGAAGGAATGCACCGGCAGCACGGTCGCCAGCTTGCCGCCCCCGACGATGTACTCGCCGGTCGGGTCGACGTCGGCGCCATGGGGCGACTTCGGCGTCG
>CADEGB010000426.1 GCA_902826755.1 uncultured Gemmatimonadota bacterium | reverse complement strand
TCGCCGAGATGGTGATCGAGAAGGCGAAGCGCCTGGTCGAGCACAAGCGCGACGTGGTCATCCTGCTCGACTCGATCACGCGCCTCGCGCGCGCCTACAACACCGTGGTGCCGGCATCGGGCAAGGTGCTGACGGGCGGTGTCGATGCGAACGCGTTGCAGCGACCGAAGCGGTTCTTCGGCGCCGCACGCAATATCGAGGAAGGCGGCTCGCTGACCATCATCGCCACCGCGCTGATCGACACCGGCTCGCGGATGGACGAAGTCATCTTCGAAGAGTTCAAGGGCACCGGCAACAGCGAAATGGTCCTCGACCGCCGGTTGGCCGACCGCCGGATCTGGCCCGCCCTCGACGTCCAGAAGACCAGCACCCGGAAAGAAGAGCTCCTCATGGACAAGGACGAGCTCAACCGGGTCTATCTGCTCAGGAACTTCCTGGCCGACATGCCGCCGGTCGAGGCGATGGAGTTTCTCCTCGAGCGGATGAAGCGGACCAAGTCGAACAAGGAGTTCTTCGCGACGATGGTCCAGTAGGCCGCGCGGGCGCGACCGCCGATGGTGGCCATTCCCGCCGCGGGTCGGGTGCTGGGACTCGACTGGGGGACTCGTCGGATCGGCCTGGCCGTGTCCGACGAAACCCAGTTGATCGCCCGCCCGCTGGCCACGCTGACCCGCCGCGCCGGGAAGCGATTCCCGATGCCGGCCTTCGAGGCCCACCTGGCGGACCTCGGTCCCGTCGGCATCGTGGTCGGCTTGCCCCTCGACCCCGCCGGCAACGAAGGCCCCGCCGCCACCGAGGCGCGGGCGCTGGCCCACGACCTCGGGGCCCGAACCCACCTGCCGATCACCCTCTGGGACGAACGGATGTCGACGGCCAGGGCCCTCGCGGCCATCCGCGAGCAGGGCGGCTCGACCAGAAACCGGGCCGAGGACGTCGACGCCCTGGCAGCCGCCATTCTCCTGCAACACTTCCTCGAGTCGAGACGATCAGCGTGAACCGCCTGGTCCTGGTCGGAGCAGCCACGCTCCGGCCCGCCGGGGGCGCCCCCGCCCCTGACGCCCCGGTCGAGACCGTGGTGCTGCCCCCCGGCTCCAGCTTTGCCGCCGCCACCGACAGCCTCGTCGGCCACGGGGTCGTCACCAGCCGCCGGCTGTTCGCCGCCCTGGCCCGCCTCCGCGGCGACGACCGGAAGATCAAGGCCGGCTACTACGAATTCAAACGGGGTGAAAACCCCCTCGTGGTCCTCCGGACCCTTGCCGCCGGAGCCGAGAAGACCGCCCGATTCACGGTGCCGGAGGGCTTCACCATCACCGACATCGCGGCCGCCGCCGAGGCCCGCCTCGGCCTTCCGGCGGACTCGATCGAAACGGCCGCCCGCGACCCCGCACTCCTCCGCGAATTTGGCGTGGCAGGCCCGAGCCTCGAGGGATTCCTCCTCCCCGAGACCTACTCGGTTTCCCGCCTCATTACCCCGCGCGGGCTGATCCGAACCATGGCCGCCCAGTTTGCCAGCGCCTGGCAGCCGGCCTGGGACGGTCGCGCCGCCGCCCTCGGCCTGGACCGCCGAGGTCTGGTGACCCTCGCGTCGATCGTCGAAGGCGAGGCCCAGGTCGACGAGGACCGTCCCCTCGTCGCGGCCGTTTACCTCAACCGCCTCCGGATCGGGATGCCACTCCAGGCCGACCCGACGGTCCAGTACGCCCTCCAGCAGGCCACCGGGGCCCGGAAACCGCGGCTTCTCGAACGCGACTATCAGTTTCCGTCGATCTTCAACACCTACCTCCACCCGGGACTCCCACCCGGGCCGGTGGGGGCGCCAAGCGTCAAGAGCATCGAGGCCGTCCTCGCGCCCGCGGCCGTTCCCTTCCTGTTCTTCGTGGCAGGGCTCGACGGCAAGCACGTGTTCTCCCGCAACTACAGCGAACATCTTCGAGCCATCGCCCGGATCCGGGCCGCCGAACGCGCCAACCGCCATCGCGGGCAGACCCCGTGATCCGAATCACCGAAGTCGGGCCTCGCGACGGGCTCCAGACCGAGAAGACCTTGATCCCGACCGACATCAAGGTGGCGTTCGTCGATGCCCTGTCGGCGGCCGGTTTCGAAGAGATCGAGGTGAGTTCCTTCGTATCGCCGAAGTGGATTCCCCAGCTGGCCGACGCGGGAGAGGTCTTTGCCCGAATCCAGCGGCGCCCCGGCGTGCGGTATCTCGCGTTGGTGCCCAATCAGGCGGGCCTCGAGCGGGCCCGGGAAGCGCAGGTCGACAAGATCGCGGTCTTCACCGCCGCGAGCGAGACCTTCACCCGCCGCAACATCAACGCGACCATTGCGGAGTCGCTCGAGCGGCTCCGGCCCGTGGTGGCCACGGCCGGCGTTCCGGTCCGCGGCTACGTCTCCACCGCTTTTCATTGCCCCTACGAAGGGCCGATCGACCCCGCCGCGGTCGTCCGGGTCTGCGACGACGTCATGGCCCTCGGCTGCGACGAACTGTCCATCGGCGACACGATCGGCAAAGCCACCCCCGACGAGGTCAGCACGTTGCTCGACCGGCTCATTCCCCGGTTCGGGGCCGACCGCCTCGTGATGCACTTCCACGATACCTTCGGGCGCGCGGTTGCCAATGCCCGCCGGTCCGCGGACCTCGGCGTCACCCGGTTCGACGCCAGCGCCGGAGGAATCGGCGGGTGCCCGTACGCGCCCGGCGCCACCGGCAACGTCGCCACCCAGGCCTTGGTCGACCTGTTCGGCACCGCAACAGGGATCGATCGGGCCCAACTCGACCGGGCCTCCGGGCTGATCGCGCCATACCTTCGGCCGGCCCCCCCGGCCGGCTGAGTCCAAACGGGGTCGGCGCCCCGCTTCGCGCCCGCTTATCTTCGCAGCGTTCCCTCAACCCGGAGTCCCCACCCCGTGTCCAAAGTGTTTCCGAACGCCGCCGCTGCGTGCGCCGACATTCCCAACGGTGCCACGCTCCTGGTCGGCGGGTTCGGTCTCTGCGGCGTGCCCGAGGAGTGCATCGCGGCCATCCGAGACCTCGGTTCGCGCGATCTGACGGTCGTGAGCAACAACGCGGGCACCACCAACCATGGTCTCGTGCACCTGCTCAAGAACGGCCAGGTCCGGAAGATGATGGCGAGCTACGTCGGCGAAAACGAAGTCTTCGAGAAGCAGATGCTCTCGGGACAGCTCGAGGTCGAGCTGATTCCCCAGGGGACCTTGTCCGAGCGGATCCGGGCCGGTGGGTCCGGGATTCCGGCCTTCTTCACGCCGACGGGCGTCGGAACACTGGTGGCCGAAGGCAAGGAGATCCGTGAGTTCGACGGCCGGCGGTACCTGATGGAGCGCGGCATCACCGGCGACTTTGCCCTGGTGCGGGCCTGGAAGGGCGACCGGTTCGGCAATCTGGTCTTCCGGAAGACCTCGAGGAACTTCAACCCGATGATGGCCATGGCAGGTCGGGTCACGATCGCCGAAGTGGAACACCTCGTCGAACCCGGCGACCTCGAGCCCGATCTGGTTCACACACCAGCCATTTTCGTCCAGCGGATCTTCGCCAAGGCCGCGACCGTAAAACTCATTGAACGCCGGACCGTGAGGCCCCGATGACCGAGGACATTCGCCAGATCATCGTCAAGCGGGCCGCCCGCGAACTGCTTGGCCTGACCGAGCAGACCGGGTTCTACGTCAATCTGGGCATCGGGATCCCGACGATGATCGCCGACAACGTCCCGCCCGGTCTCACGGTGGTTCTTCAGTCGGAGAACGGGATGCTCGGGGTCGGCCCTTATCCGGTCGAGGGCGAGGAGGATCCGGACCTGATCAACGCAGGCAAGGAAACAGTGAGCGCATTGCCCCGCAGC
>CADEGB010000425.1 GCA_902826755.1 uncultured Gemmatimonadota bacterium | reverse complement strand
GGCCGCCGGTCGCCCCCGACGGTGTGTCCCGCGCGGCCGTGGGCCAGTGCGGGGGCGGCGCCTGCCGGATCGAGATCGAGAGCGCCGGACCGAACCGGTCCGCCAGGGCGGCGCGGGCCCGCTCGGCGGCGGCCTGATCCGGACCGAATCCGACCACCATCCGGTCTCGCTCCTCGACCGCCTGCCCGGTGGTTTCGACGAGCGCCACCGCGGCGGCGGCGAGGGTGCTGCCGTCGCCGGTGGCCTCGATCAACCACCAGGTCATGCCCCGAGCGCTTCCTTGAGTTTCGACCAGAAGCCGCCCGAATCGCGGGGCGGGTCGCCCTCGACGGTGGCCAGTTCCTCGAACAGTTTCCGCTGGGCGTCGGTCAGGCTCTCGGGGGTCCAGACGGTCACCCTGACGTTGAGGTCGCCGGCGCCTGTCTGGCCCAGGCGTGGAAGCCCCTTGCCCTTGAGGCGGAGCACGGTGCCCGGCTGGATGCCCGCCGGCACCGTGATCTTCTCTTCCCCGGTGGGCGTGGGCACTGGAACGGCGGCGCCTAACGCCGCCTGCGAGAACGACAGGCTGAGGTCGACGTAGAGGTCGTCGCCCTGGCGTTCGAACCGGTCGTCCTCCTTGATCTCGATCATCACCAGGAGGTCGCCGTTGGGGCCGTTCCGCCGGCCGGCCGACCCCTGCCCGCGGAGCGTGATGTAGTTGTTGCTCGAGACGCCGGCCGGGATTTCGACGGCCACGGTCCGATCGCCCCGGACCCGCCCGTCGCCGCGGCACTCCTCGCAGAGATCGGTGAGCACGGTCCCGTCGCCGTTGCAGGTGGGGCACGGCGCCACCGACACGAACTGGCCGAACATGCTCCGGGTGGTCCGCCGTACTTCGCCGGCGCCCGCGCAGGTCGAGCAGCGGGAGGGTTTTGCCCCCTTGGCCCCCCCACTGCCGCTGCAGGCACTGCAGGGCGTGTGGGTCTTGAGCTTGACCGTCCGCTTGGCCCCGGTCACCACCTCCGCCAACGACAGCTTGACCGTCACCCGGATGTCCTGGCCCCGGCGCGATTCGGCCGGATTCCGGGCCCCGCCGCCAAACAGCGACTCGAACCCGCCCATCCCGCCGAAGTCCCGCATGAAGATGTTGAGCGCTTCGGACAGATCGACGTGATGGAACCCGCCGGCGCCGGCCGACGCCCCGGAGAGGCCGGCCTTCCCGTACCGGTCGTAGGCGGCCCGCTTGTCAGGATCCCGGAGGACTTCGTATGCCTCCGCGATTTCCTTGAAGCGCGCCTCGGCGTCCGGCTCCTGGTTCCGGTCGGGGTGGTACTGCATGGCGGCCTTGCGATAGGCCTTTTTGATGTCCTCCTCGGACGCCGTGCGGGACACCCCGAGGAGATCGTAGAACTCGCTCACGTCAACAGTCCTTCCACCAGACGGCTGGTGTGATCGACCAGGCCGATGATCTTGTCGTACGGCATCCGGGTCGGTCCCAGGACACCCACCACGCCGGCCAGTTCTCCCCGCCGATACGACGCGGTCACGAGCGTGAACTCCGCCAGTTTCGGATCGTCGTTTTCGGTGCCGATGGTGATCGTCAGCCCGCGCCGGCGGTGCGCTTCGAAGGCGGTCCGGAGCAGATCGCGGCGCTCGGTCAGCTCGAGGAGATCCCGCATCCGGCCGTTCGAGGCGAACTCCGGTTGATCGGCCAGCGGCTGCGCGCTGCCGAGGACCAGGCCGCCGCCATCGGGTTCGGCGTCGAAGACATCCTCCCGTTGCGCCACGAACACATTCAGCAGCGCGGCCGCTTTCCCGGTGCCGTCCGCGTCCCGCAGCCGTTCGCCGACCGAGGCCCGGATTTCGCCCAGGGGCAGGCCGGCCAGCCGTTCATTCAGGATCCGGGCGACGTGCTCCACCGCTTCGGCCGCCACCGCGCTCGGCACTTCCAGGAAGATGGTCCGGACAAATCCGCTCTGGAGGGTCAGGACGACGAGGAGCCGCTCCGAACTGACCCGGACCAGTTCGAGCCGTTCCAGAATCGCGGCGTCGAGCGCGGGGGCCACCGCCACGCCGAGTTCCTGAGTCAGGACGCCGAGGACCTGAGCAGCCCGACGGAGGATCTCCTCGATGGCCCCGCCGCCAGTCGTCAAACCGGACACCTCGGATTCGATCCGCTCTCGTTCCCGCGAACTGGGCGGGGCGTGCCGCATCAACCGGTCGACATACACCCGGTAGGCCAGGTCGGTCGGCACCCGCCCGCTCGAGGTGTGGGTATGGTAGAGGTACCCGCGGGCCTCCAGGTCGCCCATGGTGTTCCGGACGGTGGCGGCGGAAACGCCCAGGCGCGACCGAGCCACGACGGCTTGGCTGCCCGCCGGTTCGGCGTTTTCGACATAGAGCTGGATGATCGCGTCGAGGATCCGCGCTTCCCGCTCGGACAGGTCGTCAAGTCTAGCCATTATCGTAATTTAGGCCCCTAGCGACGGACTTCGAAAGCCTGTCGGGGCACCCTCCGTCTGCCATCCCGGCCGACCGGCCATTGGCCAGCGACCCACCAACCCCGATCTCAGGCAGGGATGATGCCGTGGGCCCGCCCGGGAGCCCGGGAGGGCTCGGCAGGTCCCGCCCCGACCCGCCCCGCGATGGCGTCGAGCCGGAGCCAGCCCTCCGTGGTCAACACCAGTCGGCCGGCGTCCGGCCGGGCCCACCCAACGGAGACCAACTCGGCCGCAATGGCCGGGTCGACTTGCGAGGTCGGCAGCCCCCGGTCGGTCCGAAGCCCAAGGTAGGCCTCCTCCAACGCCACCTGCGAGCCGTCGAGCGTCTCGGAGCCCGCCACGGCCGATCGTCCGGCCACCCGGGCCGAGCGATATCCGGCCCAATCCCGGATGTTCCACCAGCGTTCCCGACCGTGGGCACTGTGAGCCGACGGGCCAAGGCCGAGGTACGTGGCCCGACGCCAGTAAGCCTGATTGTGGCGAGATTCGAAACCCGGCCGGGCCGCGTTCGACACCTCGTAGTGACGGAATCCGGCCTCGGCCAACCGGGCGTTTGTCGCCAGGTACTCCGCGGCCGCCCGCTGCTCGATCATCGGTTGAACCGCTCCGCGGTCCACCCACCGGCCAAGCGGCGTTCGTTCCTCGACGGTGAGGCCGTAGAACGAGAGATGCTCCGGCTCGAGCGCCAACGCGGCGGAGAGATCGGCATCCCAGTCGCGGCCGAGTTCCTCGGGCGCGGCATAGATCAGATCGAGGGACACGTTGCGGATCCCGGCGCCCCGCAGCGCGGCCATCGCGGCGGCGGGCGCCTCGGGACCGTGGCTCCGGTGCATCCACGCGAGCACGCCGGCCTGGAACGACTGGACGCCCAGGGAGACTCGGTTGATTCCCGCCGCGGCCCACTCGGACGCCGCCGCCCCAGTCACGTCTTCCGGATTGGCCTCCAGGGTTATTTCGGCGTCGGGCTGGACGACCCGCTCGGCACGAATGGCCGCCAGCAACGCCGTGACGGCCGCCGGGTCGAGACGGGACGGCGTCCCACCGCCGAAGTAGATAGTCTCGACGGGACCCACCTCGGCCCACCACGCCGCCGCCTGCCACCCGCGCCACTCCGCCCGGATCAGGTCGGCGAACTCTTGCGACGGGACCGTCCGCCGGACCGCAATCGAGAAGTCGCAGTAGCTGCAGCGGCGGGCGCAGAACGGCACGTGGAGGTAGAGATGCATGACGCATCCAAGATACCCCGGCTCGTCCCGCGGTCCGGCTCAGGTGGCCCGCCGAAAGCCACCGGCTTCCTGATCGGCCACTCCGGTGATCTCGAGTTCCGAGAGCGCCTGCAGCACCGCGTGGGCCGGCAACCGGAGTTCCCGCGCCAGCGCGTCCGGCGCGCGCGGAACCCCGC
>CADEGB010000424.1 GCA_902826755.1 uncultured Gemmatimonadota bacterium | reverse complement strand
CGTTCGGTCCGGGCGGTGACCGTGGCCGGTGCCGTCCTGGCGCTGGGCGGCGGCGGCGCCATCTACTACAACACCAACGTCCTCAACACCTACCAGAATTCGAAGGCGCGCCGGGTCCAGCAGGCTCGCTACGAAAAGACCTACAAGGCGCTGGAGACGCTGGACCTTCCCCGCCTCGTGGCAGCCGACGTCCGCGCCGACCTCGAGCCGGAACACGGCGCCTTCTGGGCGAGCGGCACCTACACCTTCGTGAACCGCCACGCCCGCCCGCTCGACTCCGTGGTGGTGACGATCATCCAGACCGAACTGCGGGTCGACACACTCCTCTGGGATCGGCCGACCACCACCGTGGTCTCGGACAGCGCGGTCGGCACCCGTCTCGAACGGTTTGTCACGCCCCTCGCGCCCGGAGACACCGTCCGCCTCCGCTACCGGGCGCGGTACGCGCCCCGCGGGTACGAGAACGGCGGACCACCTACCGTTGCGGCCGCCAACGGGACGTTCGTCAATTCGCAGTATTTCCCAGTTCTCGGCTACCAGCCCGGCGGCGAAATCGGCGACGACGACGACCGGAAGAAGGAGAAGCTCGCACCCAAGCCCCGGATGCCGTCGATCGACGACGAGTCGGCCCGGGCCAACAGCTACCTGTCCAACTACGCCGATTGGATCGACTTCAAGGCGACCGTGAGCACGGCGCCCGACCAGATCGCGATCGCCCCGGGTTACCTGGTCCGGGAGTACCAGGAAAACGGCCGGCGGGTCTTCGACTACGCCATGGACAAGCCGATGCTCAACTTCTACGCCTTCCTCTCGGCCCGCTACGCGGTCAAGCGGGACGAGCATAACGGCGTCAAGCTGGAGATCTATTACCACCCCGGACACGAGTACAACCTCGACCGGATGATGGCGTCGATGAAGACGTCGCTCGACTACTTCAGCGCCCACTTCAGCCCGTATCAGTTCCGCCAGGTCCGGATCCTCGAGTTCCCCCGGTACGCCGGATTTGCGCAGGCCTTCCCGAACACGGTGCCATACTCCGAGAGCATCGGGTTCATTCTGCGCACCGGCACCGGCGACGACGATCTCGACATGCCGTTCTACGTGACGGCGCACGAGGTGGGCCACCAATGGTGGGCCCACCAGATCGTCGGCGCCAACATGCAGGGCGCCACCTGGTTTTCCGAGGGGTTAGCCAACTACTCGGCGTTGACCGTCATGGAGAAGACGTCGGGACGCGATGGGCTCAAGAAGTTCCTGGCCAACGAACTCGACCGCTATCTGCAGGGGCGGGCCACCGAGCGGAAGAAGGAGCTGCCACTCCTCCTGGTCGAGAACCAGCCGTACATCCACTACAACAAGGGTTCGCTGGCGCTGTACGCCTTCCGCGACCTGATCGGCGAGGAGGCCATGAACCGGGCGCTGTCGGCATTCCTCGCCGCCAAGGCGTTCCAGGGTCCACCCTACCCGACCGCCCGGGAATTCATCCAGTTCCTGGAAGCCGAAACCCCGGACTCGCTCCGGTACGCGGTCGAGGACCTGTTCCGGACGATCACCCTTTGGGACAACCGGACCGACGAAGCCACGGCCACCGCCGAGGGCGACGGGAAGTACCGGGTGACGATTCGAACCGGGTCCAGGAAGTTCCGGGCGGACAGCCTCGGCGACCAGACCGAGGTCCCGATGGCGGACCTCGTCGACGTCGGCGTCTTCGGAGAGCGGGAACCGGGCAACGCGCTCGGCAAGCCGCTCTATCTGGGAAAGCACTGGATCCACGGCGACACGACGTTTACCGTCGTCGTTGATCGGGAACCGAAGAAGGCGGGCGTCGATCCCTACAACAAACTGATCGACCGGGAACCGAAGGACAATGTGAAAGACGTCACCAAACGTTGAGAGTCCCGCGCCGGCGGGTCGGGTGGCCCTGAAGCCACCCGTCCCGCCGGGTTTCAGGTGCCTCGCAGTAACCCCACGAGATACGCGGCGTACGCGCCAAGCAGGATCAGGCCATCGATCCGCGAGAGGGTCTTCCGGAACCACATCAGGACGAACAGCAGCAGGGCGGTGCCGACCATCCAGACCATGTCGTGGTTGAGCATTCCGGAGGTCACCCGAAGCGGGTAGATCAGCCCAGCCGTTCCCAGGATGCCGAGGATGTTGAAGATGTTGGAGCCGATCAGATTGGCGACGGCGATGTCGGACTGTTTCTTGATGGCCGCCACCAGCGAGGTGGCCACCTCGGGCGCGCTCGTCCCGGCCGCCACGATCGTGAGACCAATGACCCGTTCGCTCAGGCCCGCCACCTGGGCCAATCGCACCGCGCCGTCGACCAGCAACTTGCCGCCCAGGACCAGGATGGCCACGCCGCCTACCGTGGCCGCCATTGCCAGTCCCAGTTCCCGGCCCTGGTTTCGGAGTGTCAGGCGCTGGACCTCGGCCGTCAAGTCGACCTGCTCCCCGGCCGTGACCTCGCGCCGCGCGAGGTAAACCGAATAGGCCAAGAACACCACGAGGGAGACGAGAAAGACCCCCGCCTCAATCCGGTCCAGGGTGCCATCCCGCGAGAATCCGACGCACACCACGCTCGCGAGAAACATGACCGGCCATTCGAGCTTGACGACCGAACCACGAATCGGAAGCCGGGCGATGAGCGCGGCGAGCCCGAGGATGAACGTGATGTTGAAGAGGTTCGACCCCACCACGTTGCCGACCGCCAGATCCGGCTGCTCGTCGATCGACGCGATGACGCTGACCACGAGTTCCGGCAGGGACGTCCCCAGGGCAACCACTGTCAGCCCGATCACGGCCGGGGTGAGGCCCGCCATCCGGGCAATCGAGGTGGCCCCCCGGACCAGGAGGTCGCCGCCGCCAGCCAGGAGGATCAGCCCGACCAGGACCAACCCGGACGCCGCGAGAGTCGACATGGAGGCCGATGCTACTTGATCAGATGGAGGCGGACTTGGCGCTGCAGCGCCCAGCGGGGCTTACCGTCAGCCCCGACAATGAAGTCTTCTTCCTGCGCGATCCGGACCGGTTGGTCCGCCCACTCGGGCACCTTGGTGGTGACCTGCAGTTCAGCCGAGAACCACATGTTGGGAATGACCCGGTGGTCGCCGCGGCCGGGAACCCCGTCTTGGTAGTCCCAGAGACCGATCAGGGGTCCCGACCCGTGCCCGTGCTTCCCGATCGGGTGGCTGTACATGGTCCCGTCGAGCCCTTCCCGGCGCATCGTCGCCAGCACGGAGGCCAGGATCTCATTGCCGGTCCGCCCGGGTCGGGTCTCTTCGAAGAGGACATCCTGGAGCCGATTCGATGCGGCGAGGGCATTCCGAAGACCTGCCGGCGCGTCGGTCTCTCCCGCTCGGAGCACGTAGGCATTGTGCTGGGTGTCGGTATTGAGGCCCAGGGCGGTGAGCCCCACGTCGCACCACAACACGTCGCCCGGCTGGATGACCGGATCCTCACCCAGCTGTTCGGCGGTGGCGCCCCGACGCTGGACACTGGTCGACGGCTGGAACCAGGTGTCGAGCCCCAGGTCGTTGACCCGCTGACGCCACCACCAGACGAGATCGCTGGTTCGGGTGACCCCCGGCTTGATGGTCCGGGCCGAGAACATCTCCTCGATCAGGTCCCAGGCCTGGCGGGTCAGGCGGCCGTAGAATGCCTCCTCCTCCGACAGCCGGGTGGCGATGAAGTCGACGGCCAGCCCCTCAGCCGGCTTGAACCGAGCGGTCCAGCGGGGGCCGAGCGCGTCCGCCATCCCGTCCCGTTCGCCGGCGGAGAGCCCGTCCGCAAAGGCAAAGACCCGGGAGGTGTTGATGGCGATGGTCTTCGGGTTGCGCTGCTCGATCACTTCCTTGAGCAGCTGCCACTGCTGGTCGCCCCACAACTCG
>CADEGB010000423.1 GCA_902826755.1 uncultured Gemmatimonadota bacterium | reverse complement strand
TGTCGCTCCACTCCCACCGCGCCGACTCGGAAACGTCGCCTTTTCCGTATCCCTGCTTTGGTAAACTGTCTCGGTAGACGGCGAGCGGCGCTTCGCTAAATGACGAGAACGCCCGCGACGCGGGGCACTGCTTGGCCACCGAGGCGGTGGCGAGATAGCCGCGCCAATTTCCTTGATCTTGACCGACGTACAGGCAGTAGCTGCGGTTCGGTAGGATGCCGAGCGGCAGGTACCCCGGATGGTTGACACTGGTGTCGACGACGGCTCCCAATAGCAACGCCACGTTGTCCTTGAATTCGTCCTCGTTGATGCCGCCGATGTTCTTGTTGGCATAGATCGCCAGGTCGGGCCCGTACTTGAGTCCGGTGCCATCCGGCAGGATCAGCAGCTGCCCGTCGTGGCTTTCCGGGCCGGGTTTCGACTTGGCGACTAGCAACTGGAACTCGATCAGGTGCTCCTGGCCAACGTTATCAGCGGCCCAGCTTCCGAGCCGGCGGGTCAGGCCCGGGATCGGTGTCTCCAGTCGGTCGAAGGCGCTGTCGAGTTGGGCTCGGTAGCCGGGGAGGAAATTGCTCGAGTCCGAATCGCGGGCCAGGTACGCCTGCACGCCGGGATCGTCGCCAAGGGCCCGGGCCAGGTCGGACAACACCATCAGGTCGAACGACCGGGCCGTGTCTGCGATGTACGCGCGGAGGTGTCCGTAGTGTACTTCTTCGACGACATCGGTGAGCTCGGGTGTCTCCGGGGCCGGTTTGGCGCAATTCGCCAACCCAATACAAGCGACGAGGACGGCGAACGAACGAGTGCCGTGAAGGGTCATATGGTCTCCAAGGATGGGGCCTATCGACAACCGGAGAAACTACCACAAGTTGTCAGCGTGGGGGGGCGCTCGGGTCGAGCGCCTCGGTAACCGCCTGGTAACGGCGGGCCACCTCCAGGTTCCCGGTTCTGGCCGCCAGGGTGGCGGTCAGCTGGACGGCGCGCCGGAGGACCCCGGCCCGGGCCGGATCAGCAAAGATCCCCGCTGGCGCCAAGGCCAACGACCCGAGGACCGGCTCGAGCCACGTCAGCGCCTCCCCCGCCTGCCCGGCCTCAGCCAAGAGGCGGGCCTCGCTGAACACGGCGTCGAGGGGACGCTCAGCCGGCGGAGCCGACCGCTGGCGGACGACCGCTCGCAGTGCGGTGGTGGCCCCCAGGGTGTCGCCCGCGAGCAGGGCGGCCTGAGCGTCGATCAGATAGTCCCCCTGGCCGGCCAGCTGGCGGATCGCCGGCAGGACTACTTCCGGAAAGGCCAGCGATGCTGGCCGTCCCACGCCCTCGAGGCGGCTCGCCACCGCGCGCCCGGGTTCAGCTGCCCCGGCGGTCTCGACGGTGGCCTCGACCCGCCCAGCCACCACCCGAAGGCTTTCCGCCGGTCCCCCCAATGCGGCGTACACCAACAACGGCAGCCCGTCCGGCCCGAACTCGGCGGGAAACGACAGCGCCCGCCCCACGTTAGGCCGACCCGCCACGGCCGCCGCCTGGGGCGCTCGGCCCACGAGCACGGCCATGCTCAGGATCGCGACCGGATCCGCCGTCGTGTCCGCCACATACCGTGCCAGCAGCGACTCGGCCCGGCGGAGCGCGGCCCCGACGCCGACCGGGTCGTTCGGCACCGCGAGCCTGAGTGCGGACCACACCGCAGCGGCCTCCACCCGCGAGCCTTCGGCGGCGGTCCGGGCAAGGCTGGTCGCCCGGTCGAACGCGGCCGCCGCGGCGGGGTCCCGATTCGCTTCGAGCGCCAGGGCAAAGGCCAACGCTGCGTCGGCACTGCTCGCGTCGGCGGCCGTCCAGTCGGCGGCGATGTCGAGGAACACTCCCCGTTGGCGCTTCACGGCCGCACCATGACTCGACGGCGTGACCCCGGCCCGGGCCCGAAAGAAGTCAGCCGCGGGATAAGGAACGAGCAGGATGCTGTCACCCGCCAGGCCCGGATAGGCGGCAAACCGCCCGCTGTCGGGCGGCCCGGCAAAGCCCTCGCGGCTGTCGCTCTCCGCCACGAGCAACATTTCCCGCAGGCGGCGGAAGGCCGAGCCGCTGAGGGAGGTGTGAATGGCCGGCAACAGGGCAAAAGCCCGCCGATACGCGTCGATCGCGTAGTGGTAGCTCGATCGGAATCGCCACCCCGATGGGCTCGTGCGGTCGCGGATTACGGCGCGGTCGTCACCGAGGCACTTGGCCCAGCCGTACCACGCCACGAAGTCGCGGGCTGCCGCTTCGGCGAGCTGTCCCCAGAGTGGGCAGGAGGTTGCGTGGTCGGCGTCGGCCAGTGCCCTGAGCGCCAGCAATCGCCGCTCGTCCGCGGTGCCAAGCGGCCCGGCGGCGGCGAGAGCTCGATCCACCGCGTAACGCCAACTCGTCGCGGGCCCATCCTGCCACATGCGGGCCAAGGCGAGCCACAAGAGCCCGCGTCGAAACCGCCCGTCCGCCTGGAGGGCCGCGGCGAACGCCGAATCGGCTGCCACCAGATCCCATCGGTCTACCGCGATCAACCCCGCGGCGAACGCCTCGAGGGCCGGGATCGACGAGGTCCCGGGTCCGACTCCCGCCGAGTCGCGAGCGCGGGGCGGCACGACCAGGCTGTCCGCAAGGGGTGCGAAGAGGGAGTCGAGATTGGTACCGGCCGGTCCGCGGACCGTCGCGCGGCGGGCCGAAGGCGCGGACTGCTCGGCAGCGGCCATGAGCTCCGCCGTGACGACCGTCTCGGTGGGCGACGAGGCTACCGTCGCGACCACGAGACGGCCCGCCCCGATGGCCTTGGCGCGCGATCGCGCCTGGCCCAGGTCCGTCATGGTGCCCTCGTCGCCTACGAACTCCACCCCGGCCCACCGCTCCAAGGCTTGCCGCCAGCCAGCGTTGGCTGCGGCGCCGGGCCTGTCACCGCCAAGGGCGAGCACCAGGACGCGATGGGCCGATGGTCGAGGAGTTGGGCGGGGCCGGAGCGTCCAAGCCAGGGTCGCGGTCGCGAGGCCCGTCGCCAGCAGCACCCATCTCGCTGGCACGCGGAACCCTCGCCGCGCCGTCAACGCCCCGCCGAGGGCCGCCACTACGTCGGTCGCCGATTGGAGTCGGTCCGCCGGGATCTTGGCCAGCAGCCGATTGAGCAGGGCCAGGAGGGGCTCCGGCACTCCGGGTCGGACCACGGTCAGCGGAGGCGGTACTTCGTGCTGATGGCGCGCCACAATTGCCTGGGGCGTGGGCCCGGCGAAAGGCGGCGCACCCGAGAGCATTTCATACAGGACGCAGCCGAGCGCATAGAGGTCGCTCCGTTCGTCGACTCTCGTGCCGGTGGCCTGTTCCGGGCTCATGTACGACGGCGTGCCGATAATCAGCCCGGACGAGGACAATCGCGAGGCGCCGGTCTCGCCCACGATCCGGGCAATGCCGAAGTCGCCGACGAGGACCCGGTCCCCGTCAAAGAAGATGTTGTCGGGCTTGAGGTCGCGGTGCACCACCCGCTGCGCATGCGCTGCTGCCAAGGCCACCGCCAATTGGCGGGTAATGTCCACCACCGCTTCGAGTGGCAACGGGCCATCGGCGCTGAGACGATCCCGGAGCGTGCCGCCCGGGCAGTACGGCGTGAGGTAGTAGGGAACCGTCGTGCCATCGGCCAGCCGAGCGATCCCGCTGGCCAGGAAGGGCAAGACGTTGGGGTGATCGAGGCGGGACGCGATCTGGATCTCGCGGACGAACCGTTCCGGTCCCAGTGCCAGCGCCACGGCAGCCCTGACGACTTTGGCCGCTACCGGTGGGGCGCCGGTCTGATCGTGGGCCAGGTAGACGGTGGCCATCCCCCCACGGCCGATCTCCTTTACGACGACGAACGGCGGTTCGAGCCGGGGCAGTGCGGGGTCGGTCGGCGGGCCGTTCATGTGTCCAGCTTAGCCGGCGCTACCGG
>CADEGB010000422.1:2068-3942 GCA_902826755.1 uncultured Gemmatimonadota bacterium | reverse complement strand
GGCACCCGAACCACACTCGACGAGGAGAACGGCGAGTCGGAGCCCAGGGTCCGGTTGTTCCGGACCGAAAAGGGCAGCCTGATCTGGGCCTGGGATCGGATCGAACACGGGTACGACGATCCCGAGCCCGAGCAGATTCAGCGCGCGGATGCCCTCGTGGTGTCGGTCACCGACCCGCCGCGCACCGCGGCGGAGGTCGCGGCCGAGGCCTGGAACCGGCGTCCCACCGGTAACGGGCGGCTCGCCGACGCGAGCATTCGCGCCTGGCACGACGCGGCACGGCTCGACGACGGGATTGCCGCGGTGCTCTACACCGACGTCGAGTAGTCTGAGCCGCTCGTCCTTCGCCACCATCCACCGATAGCCACCATGACCGACGAGATCGATCGCCGCCGATTCATCCAGGGTGCCGCCGCCGGCGCGGCCGCGCTGACCATCGGTGACCAGGTGGCCGCCGCCGTCACCGCGCAGGACCAGGCCGCCGTCCTCGCGCAGGTTCCTCGGCAGCACGCCGAGACCCTCAAGATGCTGCAGGACTGGATCGCGCTCCCGTCGATCGCGGCGGAGAACAAAGGCTATCCGGAAGGTGCCGAGTACATGGCCAGGCTGGCTCGGGAAGCCGGGTTCCAGCGGGTCGAGGTCATCCCGACCAAGGGCAAGCCCGGGGTGTTTGCCACGCTCGACGTTGGGGCGCCGACCACGCTGGCGATTTACTTCATGTACGACGTCAAACAGTACGACCCGGCGGAGTGGAGTTCGCCGCCGCTCGAGGCCCGGCTGGTCGACAAAGCCGGGATGGGGAAGGTCGTGATGGGACGGGGCGCCACCAACACCAAGGGCCCCCAGATGGCGGTGCTGTCGGCGCTGCACGCCTTCAAAGCCACCAGCACCAAACTGCCCGTCAACCTCGTTCTGGTCTGCGAGGGCGAAGAGGAGATCGGCTCGCCCAATTTCCGGGAGATCGTCTTCAAGCCCGAGGTCGAGGCCGCGCTCCGCAAGGCGGTCGGGATCATCATTCCCCTCGGCACCCAGGCGCCGGATGGATCGGTCGAGGTCAACCTCGGCGCCAAGGGGATCGTCGAACTCGAGCTGGTCTCGACCGGCGCGCGGTGGGGTCGGGGCCCGAAGCTCGACATCCACTCCAGTCTGGCGGCCAAGGTTGACAGCCCGGCCTGGCGGCTGGTTCAGGCCCTCAACACCCTCGTCAAGGCGGATGGGCACACGCCGGCGGTCGAAGGATTCTTCGACAAGGTCAAGCCGCTCACCCCGACGCAGAAGCGGATCCTCGACGCGTCGATCCCGAAGAAGAACGAGGCCAACACCAAACGGGCCCTCGGCGTGCAGCATTGGATCAATGACGAACCGTGGCCGGCGGCGCTCCTCCGCCTGGTGTCGCAGCCGACCATCAACATCGAGGGACTGGTCGGCGGCTATACCGGTCCGGGTGGGAAGACGATCCTTCCGCACCGGGCCGTGGCCAAGATCGACATGCGGCTGGTGCCCGACATGACCGCGCTGGGTACGCTCGAGTTGCTCAAGGCGCACCTGGCCAAGCGGGGCTTCGGCGACATCGAGGTCAACATGTCGGGCGGCTATGATCCGACCGAAACCGACCCGGACTCGAAACTGGTCAAGGCGATGGTGGCGACCTACCGGAAGCTCGGCGTCGACCCGTTGCTCTGGCCCCGGTTGGCGGGGTCGTGGCCGGGGGTGACGTTCACGGGTGCCCCCCTCAAACTCGCGGCCGGTCAGTTCGGCCTGGGTCATGGCGGCGGGGCGCACGCCCCCGACGAGTACTACGTCATCGAATCGTCGCATCCCAAGCTGGCAGGGTGGCACGCCGCGGGTCAGTCTTACGTCAGCGTCCTTCTCTC
>CADEGB010000422.1:0-2058 GCA_902826755.1 uncultured Gemmatimonadota bacterium | reverse complement strand
GTCTCCGGCGCGGCCAAGGGCGCGCAGGCGCGGCGCGCGCTGTGTCGGTCACCCCCGCCCGACGGCGTGGCCGGCACCTCCGTTTCAACCCGTCCGACACGCGAAGACTCAGCGGGCGCCGGTCAGGGACTCGCTTGAACTCCGCGATCCCCGCCATGTCGAGCACGACCGACTCCACCTTGCCCGAGCCGGCGATTCGGAACGTCACCGGAACCGGCGGGAGGACCGGCGTGTCGAACCGGGCTCGGAACGAATCCAGGTGGTAGTGCTCCAGGTTCGATTTCCAGTTGGGCCCGAAGCTGAGGTGGAGTGTCCCGCCGTTTTCCTTGATGATCAACTCGCCATAGAGCGAGTCGGCGTAGGTTCCCGCGTAGGCGGGCAGCGGCAGCGACGGTTTGGTGCCGACCAGCCGGCCGGAATCGGCGCGCAACTGCGCCACCCGGGCCCGAGCCCGTTGCGCCTCGAGCCGCTTGATGCCGTCGCCCGACCAGTCCTTGATCGGGGCGCCGATCTGGTGGTCGAAGAGCCGGCGAACCAGGGCGTTCGGCAGCCCGCTCCCGTTCTGACTCACCATGACCACCACGCCGAACCGTTCTTCTGGCAACATCCCGACCAGGGTGCTGAACCCGTCGACGTTGCCGCCGTGGTGGATCACCATGCGGCCCCGGTAGTCCTCGAGGAACCAACCGAGACCGTACGCCTGAAGGTGGGTGTCCGGGTTGTTGGCCCGCGCGGCCGAATCGGTTCGAATGACGGTGTGGGCCTGGTGCATTTCGTCGACCTGGCGCCCCGAGATCAGGGTCTTCCCGCCAACGGCGCCCCGACCCAGCTGCAGGCGGACCCACTGCGCCATGTCGACGGCGTTGGAGTTGATCGAGCCGGCCGGACCGGCGTTGTCGAGGTCGCGCCACGGCACCGCCCGGACGGTATCGTTGACGGTGGCGTGAGGGGAGGACGCGTTCGGGTGGCCGCGGACCGCCGAGACGGTGGTGGAGCTGGCCGTCATACCTAACGGTGTGAAGATCCGGTCGCGCACGAAGTCGTCCCAGGTCCGGCCGGACACCTTGGCCACCACCTGTCCGGCGGTGATGTACATGATGTTCTGGTAGCCGTACTGGGATCGGAACGACCACGAGGGGGCCAGGAACCGAACCCGGCGCACGATTTCGTCCCGATCGAAGCCGGAGCCGTACCAGGCGAGTTCGCCGCGGGCAAGGCCGCTTCGATGGCTGAGGAGGTCGCGCACGGTCAGTTCGCGGGTGGCGTAGGGATCATGCAGCTGGAAGCCCGGCAGGTAGAGCGACGGGTTGGCGTCGAGGGACACCTTCTTCTCGTCCACCAGCATGGCCACCGCGGCCGCGGTGAAGGCCTTCGAGGCGGAGCCGATGGCAAAGATCGTTCGCTCGTCGACCCGTTCGGGGCGCCCCACCTCGCGAACGCCATAGCCTCTGGCGTAGATCACCGAATCGTTGCGGACGATCGCCACCGCCATGCCTGGAACCTGCCACGCCTTCATGGCGGCTTCGAGATACCCATCCAGGCCGGGCCAGGGTTCTTTCCCTTGGGCCGCCAGCCGAGTGGTGCCGAGAAGGACCGCCATGAGCGCGATCAAGGGCGCCGTCGCGTGGCGTCGGTCTGGGAACCGCATCGAAGTCTCCAAGGGGAAGTGCGAGGAATTATAGTCGGCCGGAGGCGAATCCTGGACGGCATCAGGCAGGGCCGGGAGGCCGGCCGGCTGTTGTGCCGCGAGGGCGGCCCAACGGTTGGAGCACCCGGTGCCGTCGGGCCTCGGGCATCAGCCCCGCTCAGGCCCGCGGCGGTGCGCCTTTGGGTCGGGGCAAGCCGAGTCGATCGAGCAGGGAGAGGAATCGGGGGTCGTTGCGATAGCGTCGCAGCGACGGCTGCCCCCCGATCGAATACATCCAGTAGCCTCGCTCGGCCACACCGCGTTCGAGCCAGGCAAAGGCCTCGTCGTCGCGGTTCATGGTGGCGTATACGAACGCGACGAACAGCGGGACGCGGGCCATGGTGTCGAGATGTTTGAGGAGGATCACCTCG
>CADEGB010000421.1 GCA_902826755.1 uncultured Gemmatimonadota bacterium | reverse complement strand
CTTCACGTTAGGCCCGGGGCGGTTTCTTCTCGAAGCCAGCGTGGTCGATTCCGTATCTGGGCAGCGGGCCTCGGCCACGGTGCCGGTAGAAGGGTATCCGGCGCCGCCGCCCGCCTCGGACCTCCTGATCAGCCCCTGGCTCCGCCCGGTGGCCTCGATGGACACGGTGCCGCAGGCCGGCGAGTTCCGTCGGGGCGGGCTGATCGTGGCGATCGCGCCGGAAGTGGTGGTCGGTGGGCCGGCGGCGTCGGTTGCCTACCTGCTCGAGACCTATGCCGGGACCGCCAGCGAGGGCCGCCTGACGGTCACCGTCGAGGATGTGGCTGGCACCGTCCGGAAGCGGTTCGGGCCGACCCCCGTTCGGGTGGCGGCCGGGATCGGGTTGCTCACCGGACAACTCGAGCTGGGCGACCTCGCCCCCGCCCGTTACCGACTCAAGGCGGCCATCGAACTGGGCGGGCGGGTGTTCAGCCGCGAAGCGGGCTTCGTGTCGGATCCGGCGGTGGCCAGCACCCCTGGCGCGCTGTCGGACGAGGCCTACTTCGGACTGCTCAGCGGCGGCTCGCTCGACCAGGCCTACGCCCCCCTCGCCACCATCGCCGGGCCCGGTGACCTGATCCCGTGGCCGGCGCGCGGAGCCGACGAAGACAAGCGGAGTTTCCTCACCGCGTTCTGGCGGCGTCGAGATCCGACGCCGAACGTGCCCGGCAACGAACGGCGGGCTCAGTTCTATGATGGGGTCGTCTACGCCAACGCGTTCTACGCCGACGTCCGTCGCCGGTTGGCGGGGTGGCAGACCGATCGGGGCCGGGTCTTTCTCCGGGAAGGTCTGCCCACCCAGGTGCTCCGGAGGCAGCAGCGGGGCGCGGTGCCGGCCTACGAGGTCTGGCGCTACTTCGAGGGAACCGGACGCTACTATCTCTTCGTCGATCGGGGCGCGTTAGGCGGATTTCAACTGATCCGATCCAACGACCCTCGGGAACCTCGCGAAGGTCGCTGGCAGCAGATCCTCACGGCCGCCGGGGTGGCGGAAGTGGTGGACTTCCTGGGGCGGACGGTGCTGGAGCCGGGCGGTTAGGGATAACCCCCGCCGCCGACGGTCAGTGGCCCCGGTGAGTGGTGCCGGGGGCCTCGGCCCGCACCAGCTCGACCTGGCTGGGCGGTTCGGGCGGGTGGCCGAACGGGAGCGCGTGGTCGATGCCCATGGCCAGGAACAGCAACGCCAGGTAGAGCAGCGAGTAGCGATACATCTTCCACGCGGTCGGCGTCACGCCGTCCTCCCGCAACAACTTGACGCAGTACCAGAGGAGCCGGCCGCCCAGGGCCAGCGCCGCCACGCCATAGAACACGCCCTGCTGGCCCGCCAGCGTCGGGAGCACGGTGAGCGGGAGGAGCAGCACGGTGTAGCCGAGCATCTGGATCTTGGTATGCCGGTCGCCCCGCACCACGGGCATCATCGGGACGCCGACGGTGGCGTAGTCTCGTTGCTTGACGAGAGCCAGCGCCCAGAAGTGGGGCGGGGTCCAGTAGAACACGATGGCGAACAGCACCAGCGCGGCCAGGTCGATCGAGTTGGTCATGGCGGCCCAACCCACCAGGGGCGGGAAGGCGCCGGCGGCGCCGCCAATGACGATGTTCTGCGGCGTGTTCCGCTTGAGCCAGGCGGTGTAAATGAAGACGTAGAACAGAAAGCCGCCCAGCGCGAGCCAGGCCGACAGCGGATTGACCAGGTTCCAGAACAGCGCAAAGGCAATCGCCGCGAGGCTCAGGCCGAACAGGAGCGCGGCGCCGGCCGGGATCCTTCCTGACGGGATCGGCCGGGTTCGGGTCCGGGCCATCAACACGTCGATGTCCCGATCGAACCACATGTTGACCGCGTTGGCGCCGCCGGCCATCAGGTACCCCGCCAACGCCACCCATCCCACCAGGCTTGCCGACGGCAACCCGAGCTCCGTGATGAACATCGGAGCGATGGTGGTGAGGAGGAGCAGCGAGATGATCCGCGGCTTGGTCAGCGCCACGAGGTCGCGGAGGATGGTAGCCAATGGCCTGCTCGGTCCGTAGGGATAGTGTCTTGAATCGGGGGGGAATATACTCTGAACGAAGGTTCAAGACACCGTCGGGCACCTCCGTCCCGCCGGCCCCGACTCCCGCTACCCGCGAGCTTCCATGATCACCGAACGGCTGCCCCGGACGATCGGCCTGTTTTCCGCCGTGGCGATCATCGTCGGGACGACCATCGGATCCGGGATCTTCCGAGTGCCGGCGACCGTCGCCACGAGGCTGGGCGAACCCGGTCCGGTCATGCTGGCCTGGGTGCTGGGCGGCCTGCTGGCGCTGTTCGGTGCCTTGACGCTGGCCGAGATGGCGGCGATGTACCCCCGGTCGGGTGGCGTTTTTGCCTATATCGAGGAGGCCTTCGGGCCGTTTCCCGCCTTTCTTTTCGGCTGGTCCCAACTCGCGGTCATCCGGGCGTCCGCGCTGGGTGGGATTGCCACCGTCTTTGCCGAGTACCTCGCCTACTTCACCCATTTTTCGCCGTTCCAAGTCCGGGTGGCGGCCGCCGTCACCATCCTCGTGGTGGCTGGCATCAACTATCTCGGCGTCCGCAACGCGAGCCGGGTCGTCAACGTGGCGATGGTGGCCAAGTATGTCGGGATGGTGGGTCTGGTGGTCCTGGCCTTCGGGTTCGGGTCGGGCAACTGGGACAACTTCACCGCCTCGGGATCGGCCACGCCGACCGCGTTCAGCTTCTCGATGGTCGGCGCCGCGCTGGTCTCGATCATGTGGGCGTACGACGGCTGGGCTGACCTCTCCTACATCGGGGGCGAGATCAAGGATCCGGGCCGGAACTTCCCGCTGGCCTTGATCCTGGGCACGGTGCTGATCATCGCGATCTACCTGGCGCTCAACGCCGCCTACATCTATCTCGTGCCCGTGGCCGAGCAGGGACAGCAGTCGTCCTCGATCATCGCCAGCCGGGCGGCCGAACGGATCCCGCTCCTGGGCGGGGCCGGGGGCGGGATCGTGGCCGCCATCGTCATGATCTCCTGTTTCGGGACCCTCAACGGGTCGATGCTCACCAATCCCCGGATCTTCTTTGCCATGGCTGACCGGGGCCTTTTCCTCAAGGGCGTGGCCCGGGTCAGCCCTCGGTTCCAGACCCCGTCCGTGGCGATCTGGCTGGCCGCTTTCCTGGGGTGCGCCTACGTCCTCTTCAATGACTTCCAGCAGCTGGCCGACCGGTTCGTGCTCGGGATCTGGCCGTTCTACATCCTGGCCATCCTGGCGGTGTTCGTGATGCGGAAAAAGGCCCCCAACGCCGAGCGACCCTATCGGACCTTCGGGTACCCGATCGTGCCCATCGTGTTCCTCCTGGCGGCGGCGGGGATGGTCGTCAACGCGTTCGTCACCGATCCGTTCAACACCGGGGTAACCTTCGTCATCATCGGTGTCGGGATTCCGGTCTATTTTCTGACAATCGGGCGGAAGCGATCGAAGGTCTGAAGGCGCGGGGCCCGTTTCTTCATGTTGCCTTGCTGATACGGTCGGCTCGCTTGACCCATATTCGCCCGGCCGTATGTTTGTCGCGTCATAGTACCCAATCCGTCATTCCTGCCGGAGTCCGCGATGCAGCGTCACCTCAGGTCTGTGGTCTATCTATTTGCAGCAATTGTAGTTAGCTCGATTTCGGCCACTGCGATTTGGGCCCAGGGCGTCACCAGCGCGGCGGTCCAGGGCACCGTCTCCCGGGAGGGTGGCACCGTGCTCGAGGGTGCCAACGTCACCCTCCTCAACACCGCCACCGGCGTCAGAATCGCGGCGGCGACCCGCGCCAACGGCCGCTTCAACTTCGAGAACGTGGCCCCAGGCGGGCCGTTCACGATCGAAGTGCGGGCCATCGGCTTCCAGTTGGCCACGAAAACCGGTGTCATGCTGACCCTCGGTCAGCGCTATACCCAGGACTTC
>CADEGB010000420.1 GCA_902826755.1 uncultured Gemmatimonadota bacterium | reverse complement strand
CCTCGGGCGGCGGGTGGCGGTTCTGATCCGGCGGGAGTACCTGCGCCTGGTGACGGACGAGGCCCCGGCCGAATCGCTGCTCGCGTCGCTCACTGCCATCGAATCGGTGGCCGCCGGTCTGGAGCCGTCGTGGGACGCGCGCTTCGCCGATCTGCTCTCGGGCCCTCAGGCGCTCGAACTGATCGTCGAGGTGGCCCACGATCTCCGCAGCCCGCTCACCTCGATTCTCTTCCTGGCGGAAACCCTCAAACGCGGTCGCAGCGGGCCGATCACGCCGTTGCAAGAGCGCCAGCTCGGGCTCATCTACAGCGCCGCCTTCGGCCTCAGCTCGGTGGCCAGCGACGTCATTGAGCTCGTCCGCGGTGGGGAACGGCTGTTCGGCTCCGAGGTGATGCCGTTTTCCATTGCCGAGATTACCGAATCGGTCCGCGACATCGTGCTGCCGATCGTCGAAGAAAAGGGCCTCGAGATCCGGGTGGCCCATCACGACCTGGGGACCCGCACGGGGCAGCCCGTGGCCTTGAGTCGGATCCTTCTCAATCTGACGACCAACGCGCTCAAGTTCACCGACACCGGATACGTCGAACTGGCGGCCACCCGAGTGAGTTCCACGGGGGTCGAGTTCGCGGTGACCGACACCGGCCGGGGCATCCCCGCCGATGCGCTGGCGATGCTGTTCGAACCGTTCCGCCGGCGCCGCCGCGCGGGCGAATATGCCTTCTCGGGATCGGGCCTGGGGTTGTCGATCTGCCGCCGACTGATTGAGGCGATGGGCGGCGAACTGGCGGTTCGGACGAGCGCCGGCCGCGGTACCCGGTTCAGCTTCGTGCTCGACCTCCCCTTGGCGGGCGACCCCTCCGGTTTCCCCGAGATCACTCAAAGCGTGACATGACCCGCACTCTTCTCCACGTCGTCGGCGCCCGTCCCAACTTCATGAAGGTCGCTCCCGTGCTCGCCGCCGGCTCGGCCGCCGGCGTCCGTCAGCTGCTGGTGCACACCGGCCAGCACTATGACCACGCCATGAGCGACAGCTTCTTCACCGACCTCGGCCTGCCCCGACCCGATGAGCACCTCGGCGTCGGATCCGGCAGTCACGCCGAGCAGACCGCCCGGATCATGATGGCGATGGAGCCGGTGCTCGACAAACATCGCCCCGATTGGCTGGTGGTGTACGGAGATGTCAACTCGACCATCGCGGCGGCGCTGGTCGCGGCCAAGAAGGGCATTCGGATCGCCCACGTCGAGGCGGGGCTCCGGAGCCGCGATCGGGCCATGCCGGAGGAGATCAACCGGATCCTGACCGACCAGCTGGCCGACTTGCTGCTGACGCCGAGTCGCGACGCGGACGGCAACCTGCTGGCGGAGGGGATTCCGGCCGAGCGGATTGGGTTCGTCGGGAACGTCATGGTCGACACCCTGCTTCGG
Organism: uncultured Gemmatimonadota bacterium; assembly: GCA_902826755.1. GTDB lineage: Bacteria > Gemmatimonadota > Gemmatimonadetes > Gemmatimonadales > GWC2-71-9 > SHZU01. The sequence goes on along the minus strand of CADEGB010000420.1, from coordinate 2,555 downwards.
TTGCGGGGCGCCGCCCGGGCTCGTGGGGCCGTGGAATCGCTGGGTTTGGCTGACCGGCCGTTCGTGTTCGTCACGCTCCATCGGCCATCCAACGTCGACGATCGGGCCACCCTGACCGAACTGGCGGGTGCCCTGACGGATCTGGCCGGGCAGCTGACGGTGGTGTTTGCCGTCCATCCGCGGACTCGGCAGCGTCTGGCCGACTGGGGCCTGACGGCGGCGCTGGCGGGCGTCCGGTTGCTCGATCCCCTGGGGTATCTCGAGACGATCAACCTGGCCGAGCGGGCCGCGTTCGTCCTGACCGATTCGGGCGGACTCCAGGAGGAGACGACCGTGCTCGGCGTTCCGTGCCTAACGGCCCGTCCCAACACCGAGCGCCCGGTGACCGTGACCGAAGGAACCAACCGGCTGGTGGCCTCCACCCGCGCGGCCATCGGGCAGGCGACCACCCGGGTGCTGGCGGACCGGGCGGCCGGGGCCTTTTCCGGACGTCAGCCCGAGGGCTGGGACGGGCGGGCCGGCGAACGGATCATCGCCCGGATCGCGGCGATGGCGTAAGTCACCGGATCGGGCGGTCGAGTCCGAGGCCCGCGGTCCGAAGTGGGAGGGTCCGGATCCGGCGACCGAATGCTTCGGACACCGCGTTGACGAGCGCCGGTGCGAGCGGCGGCAGCGCCGGCTCGCCGAGTCCGGTTGGCGGCGCGCTCGACCGGACCAGGCGGAAGTCCACCGGGACCGCGTCGATCAGCCGGAGCGGTGACGGGTCGGGGAAATTGCGGTGCGGGACGCGACCGTTCTCCAGCAGGACCCGTTGTCCGATGGCCTGGTTCACCGCATCGAGCACCGCGCCCACGACCTGCCCGGCCGCGCCGCTCGGATTGACGATCGGGGCGCCGACGTCTCCAGCCACCCAAATGCCATCGATTCGGAATCGGTCCGGGCCTGTGGCCGTGACCTGCACGATCTCCGCGAAATAGCCCCGGTGGCTGAAGTGAAAAGCCACCCCTTGGCCGGTTCCTCGGCCCCGTTCCCGCCGGTCCCAGCCCGCCATCGCCGCCACTTCCACGAGGACTCGCCGCATTCGGCCGACGTCGTACCCCCGTTGTTCTCCCCGAATCCGGGCGCGCAGGCGGCTGCCGGTGGAGCGGTCGAGCTGACCGAGCAGCTCGAGCCGAAACGTGAGCGGGTCCTGTTCCGCCGCGGCGGCGAGTTCGTCGACGAAGGACTGGATCGCGAACGCGACCCCGTTACTCACCGGGGCCCGAAGGGGGCCGGTCGGGACCCGGAGGTCGAGCAGGGTTTGCTCGAGCCGGAAGTCGGAGACCCACCCGGCGGGAAACTCGTTCGGTCGGATCCCCGCGCTGTTGGCGGGGCGGCTGCCCGTTCCGATCGAGACGAAATGGTCGCGCCAGGCGATGACCCGGCCGCTCCGGTCGAGGCCGGCTGTCAGGTGGTGGACGCCGGCGGGCCGATAGAAGTCATGCTGGATGTCGTCTTCACGGCTCCAGAGCAGTTTGACCGGGGCGCCGACCTCGCGAGCAATCCAGGCGGCCTCCACGAGGTAGTCGTTGAACAGCCGACGACCAAAGCCCCCGCCGCCGCGGCGGAGGTGGATGGTGATCGCGGCCGGATCGAGCCCAAGGACCCTGGCCACCAGCTGGCGACCCGGCTCGGGATTCTGGGTCGGTGCCCACAACTCGAGTCGGTCGCCGTCGAATCGGGCGACGCATGTCTGCGGTTCGAGCGTTAGGTGCGGGAGGAGAGGATATTCGTAGCTGGCGGATACCACCCGGGCGGCCCGACCGAGCGCGGCCTCCACGTCACCGTCGGCGGCCAGCGTCGTCGCTCCCGGGCGATCGCGCAGGTCGGCGGCGGCCGCCGAGAAGGCGGCGCTGCTGCGAAGTCCGCCTGGGGGTGGGTCCGCCCATTTGATGACCGCTCGGCGCCGCGCCTGGTCGGCGTTCCACCAATAGTCGGCGACGATGGCGACGCCACCGGACAGGCCTTCGGGCTCGTCCTTGGGAGGAACGACAAACGCGGCCCGCACGCCGGGCATCGCGCGGATTGCGTCGAGGTCGACCTCGGCCACGGTCCCGCCGAACACGGGCGCTTTTTCGAAGACGGCCGCGAGCATGCCGGGCACCTTCACGTCGATGCCGAACAGCGGTTTGCCGGTGACGATGGCGTGATTGTCGACGCCCGGACGGGGCGTCCCGATCAGCCGGAACGTGCTCGGGTCCTTGACGACGGCGACGAGGATCGGGAGGCGCTCGTTCCCAAGCCGGGCTACGACATCGCGGGCCGGGCAGCGTTCTATTCGACGTTGGCCGGCTTGGCCTCGCTCGTCGCTCGCCAGGGTTACGTCGTCCTCGTTCCCGCCACCGCCCATCGGCGCGCCTACCGCGACGACGCCCGCGCTAGGGCGCCGCGCTTCGTGGAGGTGTACGTCGACACGGCGTCGGAGACATGTGCACGACGCGACACAAAGGGCCTGTACCGCAAAGCCTCCAGCGGCGAGGTGTCCGGCGTCCCCGGCGCCGACCTGGAGTACGAGG
>CADEGB010000419.1 GCA_902826755.1 uncultured Gemmatimonadota bacterium | reverse complement strand
GTCGCCAACGAGGTCAAGGAACTGGCCAAGGAGACCGCCAAGGCCACCGAGGACATCTCCCAGCGGATCGAAGCCATCCAGGGGGATACGACCAACGCCGTCGGCGCCATCCGCGAGATCCGCGCGATCGTCCAGCGGATCAGCGAGATCCAGGTGTCGATCGCGTCAGCGGTCGAGGAACAGACCGCCACGACCACGGAAATGGGCCGCAGCCTCGGCGAAGCCGCCCGCGGTGCGGCGGAGATTGCCCAGAACATCACCGGCGTGGCCGAGGCCGCGCAGGAGACCACCCGGGGCGCCACCGACGCGCTTCGAGCCGGAGAGACGGTGGCCCGCCTGGCGGGCCAGCTCGACGGCCAGGTGAACCGATTCCAGATCGATGTCCAGGAGGCCGCGACCGCGCCGGTCGAGGTCAAGAAAACGAAGGCCGGGTCGAACGGACGCCCGGTCGTTGCGGGAGCCCGGCGCTAAGCCGGAGGGAGAGAGACCAATGCGTTTTACTGATCTCGGCGTCCGAGCCAAGCTGGGTGTCCTCGCCGCCGCCGCCGCCACCGTCCTGATCCTGTTCGGGGCGGTCGCGGTGGCCATCCTTCGGCGGGTCCAGGTCAACGGGCCACTTTATCGCTCGATCGTCACCCAGAAGGACCTGGTCGCGGACATCCTCCCGCCGCCCCACTACATCATCGAAAGCCACCTCGTCGCCCAGCTAATGGTGCGGGCCAGGGACGCGGCGAGCCTTCCAGAGCTCGTCGCCCGGGGCGATCGGCTCGAACAGGAGTTCGAAACCCGACGGGCAGTCTGGGACAGCGCCCTCACTGCCGGCCCGCTCAAGGCCGGGCTGGCCGAGGCCGCGAAGGCCGCGGAAGACTATTACCGCCTCCGCGACGACGAACTGGTGCCCGCGCTCCGTGGCGGACGGGTGGACCAGGCCATCCGACTCCTCGATGGCCCGATGACCGAGGCGTTCGACCGTCATCGGCAGGCCGTGGATCGGGTCGTCGCGCTCTCCACCGAGGCCAGCGGCGTGGTCGAAGCCGCAACGCGCTCCCAGACGCGCACCGGCCTCTTGTTGCTCATCGTCCTCGGCGTCGTCGGCACGGCCGGCACCGTGCTCCTTGCCCGTTGGGTTGCTGGCCGGATCTCGAGGCCACTCGAACAGGCCGTCAGCGCCATCGAGGACGTGGCCGGCGGACGGTTGGCCGTTACCGTCAAGGGAGAATCGACCGACGAGGTCGGTCGGATGCTCGACGCGATCAGTCGTGCCGGACACGGGATGCGGACCGCCCTTCAGGCCGACACCGTCGACTGGCAGGCGGTGGGGCGTCAGCGCGAGGAAGCCACCCGCTCCCGCCAGATGATCGAGAATGCGCCGATCAACATCATCTTCGCCGACCGCGACCTGGTGATGCGGTACGCCAATCCGTCCGCCGTCGCGCTGTTCCGAGGACTCGAACGGTACCTCCCGATCCGGGCCGACCAGTTGATCGGCAGTTCGATCGACGTCTTTCACAAGAACCCCAGCCATCAGCGCCGCTTGTTGGCGGATCCGACCAACCTTCCGCACAAGGCTCGCATCAAGATCGGCCCGGAGGACGTCGATCTCTTGGTGGCCGCCATCCGCGACGAAGATGGCGCGTACGTCGGTCCGATGCTCGCCTGGGAGGTCGTGACCGCCCGCGTCGAGGCCGAACGGAAGGTCCAGGACGCCCAAGCCCGGGAGGCGGCAGCCGCCGCCGAACTCCGCGCCAAAGTCGACGAGCTGCTCGCCGTCGTCCAGGCCGCCCAGCATGGCGACCTCACCCGCCTCGTGTCAGTCTCCGGCTCGGACGCCGTGGGGCAGCTGGGTGACGGCTTGACCGGCTTCTTCGGAAGCCTCCGCGACACCATTCGCGAGATGGCGGGCCTGGCGGCCCTCGTCTCCAACTCCTCGGAGCAACTTCGGGAGACCAGCCAGTCCCTGAGCGCCGCGGCCGAGGAAACCTCGGCCCAGGCCAACGTCGTCTCGGCGGCCTCGGAGGAAGTGAGCCGCGGCGTCCAGTCGAGCGCGGCGGCCACCGAGGAACTCGGGGCCAGCATTCGGGAAATCTCCAAGAACGCCTCGGAAGCCGCCCGGGTGGCGAGCCAGGCCGTCGAGATGGCTGCGTCCACCGACACCACCGTCCGCGAACTCGGCCGCTCCAGCGCCGAGATCGGTGACGTGGTCAAGGCAATCACCGCCATCGCCCAGCAGACCAACCTCCTGGCCCTCAACGCCACCATCGAGGCTGCCCGGGCCGGCGAGGCGGGGAAGGGATTCGCGGTCGTCGCCAACGAGGTCAAGGAGTTGGCCAAGGAAACGGCCAAAGCCACCGAGGACATCGGCCAGCGCGTCGAGACCATTCAAGTCGACACCAAACGGGCGGTCGTCGCGATCGGGGAGATCACCGAGATCATCCGCCGCATCAACGAGATCCAGACCGCCATCGCGGGTGCCGTGGAGGAGCAGTCGGCCACGACCAACGAAATGAGTCGGAGCGGTTCCGAGGCGGCTCGCGCCACCTCCGAGATTGCCAGCAACGTCACCAGCGTGGCCCAGGCTGCGCGGGACACCTCGGAGGGCGCGATGAAGAGTAACCGCGCCGCGGCGGAGTTGGCCGAGGCCGGCGAGCGCCTCAAACAGATGGTGGCGCAGTTCACCCTCGAGAGCCCGGTGGAGCGAGCCGCACCAGCGGCCGCCCGACAGGCCCCGCCTCGGCGGACACCGGCCTTGGTCGGCTGAGGTCATCATGGACGAAATGGATGATGTCGTACGCGAGTTCCTGGTCGAGAGCAACGAAGGCCTCGACCAGCTCGACCGCGATCTGGTGGCCCTCGAGCAGGATCCCGGCAACCGGGATCTCCTCGCCCGGATCTTCCGGTGCATCCACACGGTCAAGGGCACCTGTGGGTTCCTCGGCTTTTCCAAACTCGAGTCGGTGACGCACGTCGGCGAGAGCCTCCTCGCCTTGCTGCGAGATGGGGCCCGTCGGATGAACCCCGATCGCGCCACCGCGCTGCTCCACTTGGTCGACGCCGTTCGGGAAATCCTCGGCCACATCGAACAGAACGGCGAAGAGGGCGACGGGAACTACGACGCCCTCGTGGCGACGCTCACCGCACTCCAGGGGCCCGACGCCCCCGTGGCCCCGGCGCCGCCGACTCCCGAGGCCGAGCCGGTCAAGAACATGGGCGACATCCTGATCGAGCGCGGTCTGGTGGAGCCCGAACAGGTTGCCGAGGCCGCCGCGGAACAGAAGAAGGGCGATCCCCGCCGGATCGGCGAGATCCTGGTCGAGAAGGCCCACGTCCCCCCACACGCCATCGTCGAGGCGCTCGAGTCCCAGACCGACGCCAAGCCGGGCTCGTCCGTCGCCGATTCCAGCGTCCGGGTCGACGTCGGTCTCCTCGACCGTTTGATGAACCTCGTCGGCGAACTGGTCCTGGCCCGCAACCAGATCGTCCAGCATCCGATCGTCAGCCAGGACGGGATGCTCGCGGCCACCTGCCAGCGGCTCAATCTGATCACGACCGAGCTGCAGGAGGGCGTCATGAAGACGCGGATGCAGCCGATCGGAACCATCTGGAGCCGGTTCCCCCGGGTCGTCCGCGATCTCTCGGTCACCTGCAAGAAGCAGGTCCGCGTCGAAATGGAGGGCAAGGAAACCGAGCTCGACCGCACCATCATCGAGGCGATCAAGGATCCCCTCACGCACATCGTCCGGAATTCCGTCGACCACGGCATCGAGACGCCGGCCGACCGCCTCAAGGCCGGGAAAGCCGCCGAGGGCTGCCTCCAGATGCGCGCCTTCCACGAAGGCGGCCAGGTCAACATCGAGATCATCGACGATGGCGGCGGCATCAATCCGGTTCGGGTCAAGGCCAAGGCCGTCCAGAAGGGGCTGCTGACCCAGGAGCAGGCCGACCGGATGTCCGATCGGGAGGCCGTCAACCTGGTCTTCGCTCCTGGATTCTCGACGGCCGAGCAGGT
>CADEGB010000418.1 GCA_902826755.1 uncultured Gemmatimonadota bacterium | reverse complement strand
GAAGGCCCCCAACCATCGAGCAGACTGAAGTGACGGGCCACGCCACCGTCTTTGGAACGGGACGCGTCCTGGGCCCGTCCAATCCACGCCAGCGCTTCCCGAACGGCCAAATCCGGCCCGGGATCAGCACCGGGCCCGCGGAGGTCTCGGTCGCGCTGAGCGCGCGCGGCGGCTGGGACGTTCATCTCGACCAACGCCCCAATCAGCCTGCGGCGCAGCGACACACGAACCTCCGGAAAGGAAGCGGGGAGCAGGTTCATCAAATTGGCGTAAAGGCCGTTGGCTGACTGGATTCCATAGTGGGCAATATTCATGCGCCCACCCGTGCGGTCCGGGAACAGTCACGCCGGCAGCTACCAACCTATCGCATTGTTTGGCAACAAGTTAGACGACCAAAAAGAAGGCTTCGCAATTCAGCTCCTCGACCCGCAACGTGCCGAGCCAGCGGCTTGCCACCTCCTGGGGTGTGGCTAGGACCCGACAATAGCGTCGAGTCTTCGCCAATCAGAGCTCCCGATCTAGTACCGTTTGGCCGGTGCGGCGCCGGTCCGGGTCCGCGAGGGAAGCACCGCGATCCCCCCCTGCACCACGACTTCGCCGTCCCGAATCACCCACTCGACCCGAGTTAGATCGTCGAGATTCGTATCCGGGGTTCCCCGCACCACCAGCACGTCGGCCAGCTTTCCCGGCTCGAGCGTCCCCAGCTTGTCGTCCATATCGAGCAGGACCGCGTTGGTCTTGGTGGCCAGACCCAACACCTCCGGCACCGTGAGCCCAACCGAGACCAAGTTCTTGAGTTCGGTCAGGTAAGGGGCCGGCAACCGGCGATACCAGTCAGTCACCAGATCAGTACCGACGCCCAGCGTCACCCCCGCCGTCTTGAGACGCCGAAGAACGTCGAGGTTGGCTTCCTTCCCGAAGGTGAACCGGCGGGAGGTCGACCCGAAGTAGCCCCCATCGTCATCGAAGATGTACTGATAGGGCACCAGGGTCGGAATCGAGGCCACGCCCTTGGCAGCCATCCGCTGGATGACCTCGTCGGTCCGGGGAAGCGGGTGCTCGATCATGTCCACGCCGGCGTCCACGGCCCAGTCGATGTAGAACGTCTCGCAGTCGCAGGTGACGAGCAGGCCGAGGGCATGGGCCTCTTCGATCCCCGCGCGCACTTCGTCGCGGCTGAAGTGACTGGTGATTTTGATGAAATCGGCGCCGCGGTCGAACTGTTCCCGGACCGCCTTGCGCCAGTCGTCCGCCCCGCTCGCGATCCGGAAGATCGCCTGATCCGGGTCCGAGCCGAGTCCCTCGGCGCTGTGCCCACCCGGCCCGGTGATCAGTCGCCCGGCGGCAAAGACCCGCGGCCCCGTGGCCCGATGCTCCCCGACCCACGCCTTGAGACGGAAGATCCCGTCGAGAGAGCCGACGTCGCGCACCGTGGTGATGCCGCTCTCGATGTAGAAACGCATCCGCTCGATGCCCCGGAGCATTCCGTCGGCCATGTCATTGACCAGCGCCGGCGGAATCGTGGCGATCTGGCCGTCGGTCAAATGAGTGTGGAGGTCGATCAGGCCAGGCAGGACCGTCATGCCCTTCACGTCGATGACTCGGGCACCCGTTGGCCAGTTGGCCGGCCCCGGAGGCACCAGGCGGGTGATCTTGTTGCGCTCGATGACCACGGTGAGTTCCCGCGCCGGGGCGCCCGTGCCATCGAAGACCCGTCCCCCGGTCAGGACGATCGAACCGTCGGGGCCGCGGGGTGCGTTGCCAACCAAAACTCGTCGGGGATCGTCGGTAGTCTGGCTCGACGGGAGGAGAAAGCGCCGGCGGTCCGCGGGCCGGTCCTGAGCGTTCGCGACGCTCGGAGCGGAGAGGAGCACGAGTCCGGCGACGGCCAGCGAAAGACGAGTTGGAATCGGCACGGAGACCTCGGGCGTGGAGGCAGGAAAAAGCCAAGCGGTGGACTTGACCACCGGGCCGGAAAAGCGAAGACCCAACAACACCGGACGTGTCATCGGGTCTTCAATTGCCCCTCCTGGGCTCGAACCAGGACTCTTCTGATCCAGAGTCAGACGTGTTGCCAGTTACACCAAGGGGCATTGAAATGGAGCGGAGGGGGATCGAACCCCTGACCTCTGCAGTGCGATTGCAGCGCTCTCCCAGCTGAGCTACCGCCCCCAGGCAGGCCGACAAAAGTAGCGGCCCGGGCTTCCGTCGTCAACCAACACGACAGCCGGACTCCGAAGGCTATCTTCTTTTGCTGCAATGACTAACGACAACACCTGGGAGCCAATGGTCTTCGAGGGGGCAACAACGGCAAGCGGTGAGTGGCCACCGGAACAGGGGGAGCTAAGTCCTATAGCCCCGCTCTCGGCGCCAACCTCACCGCTCACACAGAGTTGCACCACCATGTATTGCAATTACCGAGCCGAAACCGTCCGCCAAAACAGCCAATCCGAGACTCGCAACCTAAGGCACTCAAATACAACAGCTTAGCGCCTCCTGATCCCAATGTAATCCGCCCGTGCGGCCCCTCAGCACCACCCAACGGTGGCGGACAGCCGCAGCAGCGGGCGCGAATCACCCGCGACCCCGTCGCAGCCCGTCGGACCCTGGCGGTCGCGCCCAAACCCCGGTCCCGCTACGTTCGCGCCCATGATCGATGATCTTCGCGTGCACGCCGCCCGGGAGGGTGGACCACTCCCTCGAGGGGAGTTCGTGCTCTACTGGATGCAGGGCCTCGCGATGCGGTCCCGCTCGAACGTGGCCCTCAACTTCGCGATCGAGCAGGCCAATCGACTCCGCCTCCCGATCCTCGTCTATCAGGGCCTTCGCCACGACTATCCCTGGGCCAACGACCGCCACCACACCTTCATCGTCGAATCGGCCGTCGACCTGTATCACGGCTTTGCGGCCCGAGGAATCCGCTACGCGTTCTACCTCGAGACCGCCACCGAAACCGCCCGGCGAGGGACCGCGGCATCGCCCCTGATCCAGCTGGCCGGCCGAGCCGCCCTGGTGGTGACCGAGTTCTTCCCAACCTTCATCATACCGCGCCAACTCAAGCGCCTCCGGGAAAAAATCGAAGCCCCGGTCATCGCCATCGATGCGGCCACCGTCGTCCCCCTCCGCTGCCACACCCGGGAGTACCCGGCGGCCCGCTCGATCCGCCCGGTCCTGATGGACGCGCTACCCCATCACCTCTTTCCGATTCCCGACCCCGACCCCGAGATCCGCCGCCCGATCGACCTGCCGTTCGACGAGTTGATTGGCCCAGACACCGGCCCGGTCGCGATCGCGGGTCTGGTCGGCGCCTGCGACATCGATCACGCCGTCGCCCCTTCTCCCACGATTCGCGGCGGCGAACGCGCGGCCCGCCGGCGGCTGGCCTGGTTCCTCGAGCACGGCCTCCCCCGCTACGCCGACGACCGCGGCGATCCCAACGTCGACGCCACCAGCCGGCTGTCGGCTCACCTCCATTTCGGGACCGTGGCCATCCAGGACGTGCTCCTGGCGGCCCAGGCGGCTGGTCCCGCGGATCAGTACGCCAAGTTCCTCGACGAGGCGTTCGTCTGGCGGGAGCTGGCTCACAATCTCACCTTCCTCAACCCCCGCCACCGAACCCTCGACGCCGTGCCACCGTGGGCCCGCAAGGAACTCGACGACCACGGCGCCGACCCCCGGCCAGCCCTGTACGACGACGCCACCCTGGATCAGGCCCGCACCGACAACGACCTCTGGAACGCCTGCCAGCGGTCGCTCCTCCGGGACGGCGAGATCCACAACTACGTTCGGATGCTCTGGGGAAAATCGGTGCTGCTCTGGACCGCGGACGCGGCACCCGCGCGGCATGACCGGGGCTGAAGCGCTTCCCCCCCGGCGTAGCTGGGCCCCATGCCCCCCCGAATTCACAAGGTTGGTGGGGCCTCGCTCGCCGCCGCGCCCTCCTTTCGCCAGTCCACGGCGCTCCATCGGGGGCCAGCGAGGCCCATGGCCGGGCCCACGCCTCGCCGGCGCGGGG
>CADEGB010000417.1 GCA_902826755.1 uncultured Gemmatimonadota bacterium | reverse complement strand
GGCGGAGAGCCTGGCAGGTGCAGGGCGGCGGACTTGCCCGTGCCGCCGCCCGGGCGCGGAGGTTGTGGTGGTTGTGCATCGGGGCAAACGGGGCCAGACCGCGCTGGTCGGCCAGGGCCCAGGCCGTCATCAGCTGCCCGCCGTAGGTGGTGCTGGCGCTGAGATAGCGGACTTTGCCTTGGCGCCAGCACCACCTACGGCTGGCAGCTGATGAAGGCCTTGGCCCTGGCCGACCAGCGCGGTCTGGCTCGGTTTGCCTCGATGCAGAATCACTACAACCTCCTCTACCGTGAGGAGGAACGGGAAATGATGCCGCTCTGCAAGGACCAGGGTCTCGGCGTGATTCCCTGGTCGCCCCTGGCCCGGGGGCTCCTCGCTCGCGCGGACCCGGGACCCGGAGGCACCGCCCGGGCAGGCACCGACCAGCTCACGCCCCAGCTCTACGACCACCCGGGTGACGGGGCGGTGATCCAAGCCAACGCCCGGGTCGCCGCCGCGCGGGGGGTGAGTCCGGCGGAAACGGCGCTGGCTTGGCTGGCCTCCCGCCCCGGCGTGACCGCGCCGATCATTGGGGTGACCCGGTTGGACCAGCTCGAGACCGCCGTCCGCGCCCTCGACCTGGTCCTGACCGATGATGAGGTCCGCGCGCTCGAAGCCCCGTACTCACCGCGGCCGATCCGCGGCTGGTATGAGGGCCGCCGGTCGTAGCCTAGGCCCCGATCGACCGCGCCCGGACCTCTTCCTCGGTGAGGCCGAAGATCTGGGGCGCCCGAACGCCAATGAGGCCGAGCATCAGGTGGATCTGGCCCCGATGATGGGCCTCGTGCTCGACCATGGCCCGGAGCCACTTGAACGTGGAAATCGGCGTCCCGGCCGGGGTGATCGACTTGGCCTGGAGCCGCTCCGGGGTCAGCGCGGCAAAGATGGCGCACGACTCGGCGTGCATCCGGTCGAGGTACTCGCCGACTTGGGCGGGTCCGGCGGCCAGGTCCGGTCCATGGCCGGGATACCGGCTCGGCCGGCCGGCAACCGTCTCGGAGTACATCCCCCGCTCGATGGCGCCGAGATGGCGAAAGAGGTCGCCGAAGGTCCACCGGCCGGGGCCGGGCGCCCATTCGAAGCGATCCTCGGGCACGAGAGGGAGGAGGCGACGGGTTCGTTGGCGCACCCCACGCCAGTACTCGACGAAGGAGGCGGCATCCTGGATCACCATGGCTCGAGCTCCGGGTTGAACCCCAAAGGTATCAAGGCCCGGCGCGGCTGGTTCGGACCCGGACTGTTGACCATTCGCCTTCCGTTTTGCATTGTATCGCGGTTGCTGGTGGCGACGATCGTCGGGGCGGGGTGCGGAACCGCCCCTCCGGCTTCGCCGCCGGCACTCGATCAAGCCCCGGTCGCCCCGGTGGTCGCCCCGACCGTGGCGACCGTCCGTCTCGACCTCGGATTCCGGTCCGGCCGCCATCTGGCCGATCACTACCGGAAACACGGCTCGGAGTTCCCCGGACTGGACCAAGTGGGGTACCTTCGGGCGGCGCAGAGCTTGCGGGATACGGTGATTGGGGGGAACATCCTGGAGATCGAGCGGCCAGACGGACGACGGAGTCGCTTCGACCGGGTTACCGGGGCCTTCGTGGCCTTCGATGTGGACGGAACGATCAGAACGTTTTTCAAGCCCAACGACGGCGAGGCGTACTTCCGACGACAGGCTCGGCGGAGGCAGGAATGATGACTCAGCAACCAGATCGAGTACGACAATACCTCCGGCGCCGGGGCTGTGCTCCCAGCGTCGTCAAAGGCGGACTGGAAGGTCTGCTGACGCACTACGACAGTCTCGTCGACGCGGTCAGCGAAGGCTACGACCTGACATTCGACGACTACCTGAACGACATGGACCTTCGGGACACCCTGTCCGGCGCGCTCGAGGTGGCCCCGGTCGACGATCGGAAGGCCGCCGAAAAGCGGATCGAGCAACTCGACCGGAAGTTCCGCGAGTTGACGATCGAGTGCGGCCCGATCTGGGGAGAGAAAGTGGCCCGCGAAAACGGGCACGACCCGAGCACCCACTGGTGGTACTTCCGCCGGCCCCGCCAGCCCGCCCCGGACTTCGAAGAGGAGCTACGCGAAGCCGGCCTCCTTGTCTGACCCACCCCCGCTGTTGCTCTACGACGGCCTCTGCGCCCTCTGCAACGGCTGGGTCAGGTTCCTCCTTCGCGTCGATCGCGGGGGCCCGCTCCGGTTCGCGGCCCTCGCCAGCGCCACCGGCGACCGGATCCGGACGGCCCACCCGGAGTTGACCGGGGTGGATTCCCTGGTCTTCGTCGAGGGGGAACGGGCAGCGGTGCGATCCACTGCCGTGCTCCGGATCTTCCGCTACCTGGGCGGCCCCTGGCGCCTCTTCCTGATCGGCTGGATCGTGCCCCGCGAAATCCGCGACTCGCTGTACGATGTGGTCGCCTTCTGGCGGTACCGGCTGTTCGGCCGCCACGCCGCCTGCCTGGTCCCGCCAGCCGACGCGCGGGGGCGCTTCCTCGACTAGCCGATCGGCGTTAGGCGGGCCGCCGCCCGAAGGGCAATCTCCCGCCGGGCCTCCAGATAGGTGGCCCCCTGGACCCTGACCGCGCGCACGATGTCCGGGTCCGCCCGCTCCGGCGACCCCGCGTCGAACGGCGGCGCCGGATCGTACTCCATCATCAGTTGGATCCGCTGGGCGGTCGCGTCGTCGGCCAGCCGGGCCGCCACCACCAGCCCGAAGTCGATGCCGGCCGTGACCCCACCACCCGTGATCCGGTTCCGATCCACCACCACCCGCTCGGCCACCGGCGTGGCCCCGAACAGCGGCAGGAGGTCCATCGAAAGCCAGTGGGTCGCGGCCCGATAGCCCTGGAGCAGACCAGCCGCGCCGAGGATCAGCGCCCCGGAGCAGACCGACGTCAGGTACCGAGCGCCGCCCGCCTGCACCGCCAGCCAGGCCAGCATATCCCGATCCTCGAGCATGGCGTTCACCCCCGGGCCCCCGGGCACGCAGACCACGTCGAACTGGGGGGCTTCGCCCAGCGTCAGATCCGGCATCATGTGGAGCCCGGTGTCGCTCGTGACCGGCGCCTTGGATGCCGCCACGGCCCGGACCCGGGCGCCTGGAATCCTGCCGAACACCTCGAACGGACCCGTCAGGTCGAGGTGGGTGAAATCGGGAAACAGCACCATGCCGATGGTCAGGGATTTGGTCATGTCGCAACGTACCACCGGCCCGCCCCGGCCGTCCATCGAATACAACGCCTGTTGCTTTCGGGCCTCCCCTCCTGAGCCTTCGGCTGGTAGATTCGGCCCGTTCCCTCACGATCGCGGATCATGTCAGACGCCTTCATTCTCGACGCGGTTCGAACGCCCCGGGGTCGGGGTAAATCGGACGGCGCGCTCAACGAAGTCGCTCCCGTCGAACTCGGCGCGACCCCGCTCCGGGCTCTCAAGACCCGTCACACGCTCGATACCTCCCAGGTCGAGGACGTGATCCTCGGCTGCGTCGAGCCGGTCAAGGACCAGTCCGGCATCGGGCGCTGGGCGGTCCTCTCCGCCGGATTCGACGAGCGGGTCCCCGCCACCATGATCAACCGGTACTGCGGCTCCGGACTCGAGGCGGTCAACCTGATCGCCGGGAAGGTCATGGCCGGCCAGATCGATCTCGGCATCGGCGGCGGTCTCGAGTCGATGTCGCGGACCCCGATGGGCTCGTCCGGGTTCCCGGCCGGGACCGATCCCCTCCTCGCCGCGGAGTTCAACTTCGTGCCCCAGGGCCTGTCGGCCGACCTGATCGCCACCCGGCAGGGGTACACCCGCGCGCAGCTCGACGGCTTTGCGGTCGAGTCCCAGCGCCGGGCCAAGGCGGCGTGGGACAACGGCTGGTTTGCCCGGTCGGTGGTTCCGGTGCGGGATCGCAACGGCCTCGTCATCCTCGATCGCGACGAACACCTCCGTCCCGAGTCGACCGTCGAGAGCCTCGGCAAACTGGAGCCGTCCTTTGCCAAGGTGGCCAAGCTGGCC
>CADEGB010000416.1 GCA_902826755.1 uncultured Gemmatimonadota bacterium | reverse complement strand
CCGAAAGGTCATGCCCACCGCCATGGCGCGGATCATCTGGGGCTTCGGCGACGGCTCGACGCTTCAGGTACTCGACACACCCCTCGGCAAGCTCGGCGCGGTGATCTGCTGGGAGAACTACATGCCGCTCCTCCGGACCGCGATGTACGCCCAGGGCATCCAGCTGTACTGCGCCCCCACCGTCGACGACCGGGAACTGTGGACCTCGAGCATGCGGCACATGGCCCGGGAAGGCCGCTGCTTCGTGCTGTCCGCCTGTCAGTTTGCCCGGCGGAAGGACTATCCCGCGGACTATCACCCGATCCAGGGGGACGAGCCCGAGACCATCCTCATCCGGGGCGGCAGCTCGATCATCGATCCGATGGGGAACGTGCTCGCCGGGCCGACCTACGGCGAGGCTGGCGTGCTGGTGGCCGATCTCGACCTCGGGCTCATTCCCCGCGGCCAATACGATTTCGACCCGGTTGGACACTACGCCCGGCCGGACCTCTTTTCCCTCCGGGTCAATACCGCGGTTCAGGCTCCGGTTCGGTTCGACGCCTGAACCCCGGTCCTCCCTTGTGCGGCCGAGCGCGGAGTCCATATGTTTCCCCAACCTCATCGGGGGACTGCCGCGGGATGTCGGACGTGTTTCGAAGCTCCGACGAATTCGATGAACAGGCCCACCAGTTGTACAACCAAGGTCGTTACGACGAAGCGCTCGCCGTCCTGAAGGAAGGATTGGCGCTCTATCCATCCGCCGTCGAACTCTATGTCGGGGCGGGATATGCCTATTTGGCCCGGGAGGAGTACGCCTGGTCCCGGGCGTCGTTTACCCAGGCGCTTTTCCTCGAACCCGATCATGAAGACGCCCTGGCCGGCCTCGGCGAGACCCAGCTCCGCATCGGCGACGTCCCGGCCGCCATTCGGTCGTTCGATCGGGTCCTCGAACTGGGGTTCTCGGAGGACCATGACCTGATGCTCCAGGTCGGGCGGGCCCTGTTCCGGGAAGGCCAACTGGCCCAGGCGTACCGGTTCTTCGAGTTGGCGGCAACCTCCGAAGCGGAATGCGAGGAGGCGGCGGCCTGCATGGGGTACGTCTCCCATCGCCTGGGCCGGGACGGCGCGGCCATCTATTGGCTCCGACGGGCCCTGGCCATCGACCCCACGTTCGCGGAACCGCGGATCTACCTGGCCAACCTGCTCTACGACCGGGGCGAGACGGCCGCCTCCCTGATCCACTTCGAGCGGACCGATCCCGAGGAGCATTTCGACGAGCTGGGCCTGTTCCGGACCATCGAACTGAAGAAGACCTTCTTCCGCCTGGCCGACGACGATCCGGGCCTCGAGACCTGGTACCAGCGGGTCAGCGACCTGATGACCGACCCGGATCCGGTCGACGAGCTGCTGGCCGAAGTCGAGGCGATCCAGAGCGACGGCTCCATTCGGGATCCGAGCCAGCTCGAGTTGTTCGGGACGATGCTGACCGAGCTCCAGCAAATGCAACGGAAGCCCGGCCAGCGGCTCGATCTCCACCAGGTGGCCACCCTTTCGGGGCAGCTGCTGCGGGGAACCTGGGACGAGATCCTGCTCCAGCTCAAGGCCGCCGATCGGACCGCGGTCGACCTCTCGGTGTCCGAGTTCATGGAGGGGCAGGCCCTCCGGGGCAAACACGAAACCGGCGTGGTCATCCCCGTGTCCAGCGCCGAGGCGTTCATCAAGGGGGCCGCCGAGGCCGGAGTCCTTCGGATCTTCCACTAGCGCGGCCCCACCGTGTTTTACCGGCCCTGGTCGGCCGGGCTCCTTCCGGTCGCTCTTCCCGTGTACCCTTCCGGATGATCGAGAACGGCTCCTCCACCTGGACCCCCGGCGTCGTCCGGCGGGTACTCCCCAACGGCCTGACCGTCCTGGCCCAGCACGATCCCGACGCCCCCGCGGTAGCGGTCGTCATTCACGTCCGGGCCGGGTTCTTCGACGAGCCGGACCGATGGCAGGGGATCAGCCACGTCCTCGAGCACATGTTCTTCAAAGGAACCCCGACCCGCGGGGTCGGGCAGATCGCGTCGGAGATCAAGGGCCTGGGCGGGTATCTCAACGCCGCCACCGCCTACGACTGGACCAGCTACTACGTGGTCCTCCCCGCCACGGGGTTTCAGGAAGCGCTGGCCATCCAGGCCGATGCGCTCCAGCACGCCTCCCTCGACGAGGGCGAGCTGGCGCGCGAACTCCGGGTCATCATCGAAGAAGCCAAACGGAAGCTCGACACGCCGTCGGCGCTGGCCTACGAAACCCTCCACGCGGTGCTCTTCGATCATCATCGGATCCGGCGGTGGCGGATCGGGACCGAGGAAGGCCTCTCGCGGTTCACTCGCGAGGATCTCGCCGGCTACTACCGGTCCCGCTACGTTCCCGGCCGGACCATCGTCAGCGTGGTCGGGGCGGTTCCCACTGAGGATGCACTCGCCGCCGTCGAGGCGGCGTTCGGGGCCTGGCCCGGGCGCGCGGCCGCCCTCGACGCCTCGCCGGTCGAGCCCGGGCGGACCGGGGTCCGGGTCCGAACCCTCCGGGGCGACGTCAAGCAGGCCGACCTGGCCATCGGGTGGCGCGGGGTTCCCCATGATCATCCCGACGCGGCCGCCCTCGACGTGGCGGCGATGGTCCTTTCCTCGGGGCGCGGCAGCTGGCTTTACCAGACGCTTCGACGTCCCGGACTGGTTACGTCGGTCGGCGGCTATCACTACTCGCCGTCGGAGGTCGGGGTCTTCTCGATCGTGGCGGATCTGGAGCCGGACGGTGTGACCACCGCGCTCGACGCCGTGGCCGGACTGGTGGATCGGCTTCGGCGCGACGGGCCCGCGGACGCCGATCTCGATCGAGCCCGGACGCTGTATACGGCGCAGATGGCCCGCCGGCTCGAGTCGGTCGACGGGCGGGCGTCTGCTTTTGCCCATGCGGAGGCGGCTGGCGGGGTCGACCGGATCGACGCGGACTTCCGGGCCCGCCTGGCGGTCGGCTCGGCGGACGTGGTTCGGGTCGCGGCGCGCTACCTCGACCCTGATCGGGTCGGGGCGGTGCTCCATCTCCCGGCCGAAGCCGGCGCCGATCTCGATGCGGATCGTCTGGCGCGCGCGTTTGGCTCGCCGGCGCGGATCGAGGCCCGGCCCGCCAGCCCCGTGGAACCGCCCCGGCCGGCGCCGCGCCGCCCGGTGGCGCCGCGCGTCGTGGCCGGGGTCACCCACGTGGCGCTCCCCGGCGTGGACCTGCTGCTCCAGCCCAAGACGTCGGTCCCGATGGTGACCATCGGTCTCTATCGCCGCCGCCAGACGTCCGAAACGGCCGCCCGGGCCGGACTCGGCGCCCTGGCGGTCCGGGCCACCGCTCGCGGCGCCGGCGACGCCGATGCCACCCTCCTGGCCGATCGGTTCGAATCGCTGGGCGGATCGTTAGGCACCTCCATCGCGGCCGATTGGTTCGGGGTCGGCGCGTCGGTCCTGGCCGCCCACCGGGACCGCGCCGCCGAACTGCTGCGCGATGTCCTCTGGCGGCCGCGGTTCGAGGCGCTCGAGGTCGAGCGGGAGCGGGCCACCATGATCAGCGAGGCGGTCCAGGTGGCGGACGACATGTTCCGCCGCCCGATCGACCTCGGCCTGGCCGCGGCGTTTGGGTCCGCCGGCTACGGCCTCCCGGTCAAGGGAACCGCCGAGTCCCTTGCCGGGCTCGATCCGGACGCGGTCCGGGCCTGGCACCACGAGGAGCTCGGTCGGGGCCGGACCGTGGTGGCGGCGGTCGGCAACTTCGAGGTCGAGCAGGCGGCCGAGCGGCTGGCCGGACTGTTTGGCGATCAGGCCGCGGCCGGCGCGCCCGCCCCGCGGGTGGCCGAGCGGTGGACGCGGCGGGAGGCGGTGGCGGCGGAGTCCCGCGGCAAATCGCAGACGGCGCTGGCCATGATCTTCCCCGGACCGGCCCGATCTGATCCCGCCCGGCTCGCCGCCGAGGTGCTCGCCTCGGTGGCGCGCGCACTGTGCTGCCGGCGCTGTCACGCGCTCCGCGCGCGTCCGTCGCTTCGCTGCGCG
>CADEGB010000415.1 GCA_902826755.1 uncultured Gemmatimonadota bacterium | reverse complement strand
ACCCCCACCGCGACGCCCTCTCAGCCGCGCCGGGGGGTGACTTCTGCACGGGGAAGGGTGCGCGGCCACCGCTCCGCCAGTGCCGGATAGATGCCGGCGGGGTTGCCCGGCCGGGGGGGCGCCGCCGGGCGGGCCGGGCGGCGTCGAGGCTCGATGGGCGCGGCCAGCACGCCGACGGAATCGGACGGACCCGGGAGCCGGCCGGTTTCCCGGCGCTGCACCAGCGAGTCGAGGAGATGCGGCAGATGGGTCTCGAGATCGGACAGCAGCGGCTCCTCGGCCCGGGCGCGGGTAATCTCTTCCAGGTCGATGGTCGCCACCGTGAGCGCATCCGCGAAAATCGGGGCCCGCACCACCACCGCTCCGCGGGGGTCGGCCACCAGGGATCCGCCGGGAAAGCCCTTGCCCCCCTCGAATCCAACCAGGTGCGCCACCACCACGAACACGCCATGCTCCGCCGCGATCGACTGCGCCACCCGCTCCCACCGGGTCGTGCTGCCCGGGCGACCATCGAGACCCTCGCCCGGCTGGATGCCCCGGGCCGGGCTCGCGCTCAGGACGATCACCACCTGCGCGCCGTCGAGCGCCGCCATCATCGGCACCACCGAATGCCAGGCATCTTCGCACACCACCACGGCAACCCGAGCCACGGCGGTGTCGAACGCCTGAACCCAGCGGCCGGGCTCGACGAACCGCTCCTCGTCGAAGACACCGTAGGTCGGGAGGAAGATCTTCCGGTGGACGTGACGGATTCCGGCGTCCGGGCCGCCGAGCCGCGCGGCCAGCGCGGAATTGTAGAGGCGGGTGTTCCAGAGTTCGTAGAACCCGAGCACGATGTCGAGCGCGGGCGCCCCGCTGGCGGCGTGGGCCGCCGACAGGTCGGCAAAGAGCTGGTCGGCGGTGAGGGCCAGTTCCCGAACCCCGCCTTCGACGAAGTAGCCGGTCAGGGCGGTTTCCGGCAGCACCAGCAGATCCACTGGCTCGGCCTGGCGGCCGACGTCCCGCAACAACTCGGTGACCCGCTCCAGATTGGCCCGGTAGGCCGCCTTGCGAGGACGAAACTGAGCGATGGCGACCCGAAGCATGGCGGGAAAGCTAGCGAAATGGGGGCCCCTTTGCTCTATTGTTCCCGCCATGTCCAATCCCCTCGAAGCCATTGCGGGCGTCCCGAACGCCGCCCAGCCACTCCCCCGGCTCGTCACCGGCGGCCAGCCGTCCGCGGCTCACTTCGAAGCCCTCCAACGGGCCGGCGTCGAGGTGGTCCTCGACATCCGCGACCCGATGGAACCGCGCCCCTTCGACGAACCCGCCCTGGTCGAACGGCTCGGTATGGAATACGTCAATGTCCCGGTTACCGGCGGGACGCTCGACGATCAGACGATGACGCGGATTCTCGACGTGCTCCGAACCAACGCCGCCCGCTCGGTCCTGGTCCACTGCGCCAGCGGCAATCGGGTAGGCGGGCCCTTGATCGCGCACCTCCTGCTGGACCACGGCGCCGATCAGGACGACGCGATCCAGACAGCCATGCGCTCGGGACTTCGGGGCGCCGACATTCTGCAGTGGGGGCTCGACTACGTCGAACAGCACCGCGGCTGACGCCCACCGGGTCCCCCGAAACGCCCAACGCCGTGACCGATCCCGGTCACGGCGTTGCCGTTTTCAGATCCCGGGGCCCGCTACTGGGGCCGATTGCCCCGGGGCCGATCCGGCGATCGGGGCCGGGATGGCTCCGATCGGGGTGGCGAACTCTGCCGCGGCGGCTCGGCCCGAGGCGCCTGACGAGGTTCCGCCCGAGGCTCCGACCGCGGTTCGGGACGCGACCGCTCGGCCCGAGGCTCGGACCGCGCCGGCTGGGATCGTTCCGCCCGCGGGCCATCGTCCCTGGGACGCGAATACCGGGGCGAATCGTCCCCGTCGCTCCGTCGGGCCGGAGGCGTGACCCGTTCCGGAGCATCCGCGTTGACCGAGGGCCGACCGCCGCCGAAATCGACCGAGCCGCGATCACTGCCCCGCTCCCGCTCCATGATGGGTCGAGTATCCTGCGCCGGCGGCGACCGCCGGGCCCGAGGCCGGTCCGCCGACGGGGACGACGGCCGCGAAGGATTGCTCGGCCGCGCGTTCCCGGACGGCGAGGACGGCCGGGCACCTCCGCCACTGACCCGATCGTCACCCCTGGGCCGGCTGCTCCGAGGCCGGGCGATGGTCGGACGCGAACCGCCACCCACTGACCCACCAAAGGACCCAACCCCTCGCGGCGATCCGGCCGAGTTGTTCGGGTTCCGCCGAACGATCGCGTAGCCGCGGGGCCGTCCGGTCACGACCGGATAATTGCGGTTGACGTAGTACCCGTTGCCGCCGCGATACCAGGGATTGTACCACCAGTTCCGGTAGCCGGAGTACCCGTAGCGATACGGCGAATACCCGAAGTACCAGCCGTGGGTCGGGTAGTAACGACACCCGAACAGGCTCGGGCGATAGTACGGATCGCAGTAGTCATCCCAGTAGCCGTAGGGACGGGGGTACCACCCACCGGTGCTGGTGACGTACCGGTCACGATACCCGTATACCCGGTAGCTCAGCACGTCGTAGTCGAATCCGCGATCCGACGACAACCGCTGGAGCATATCGGAGATTTCGGCCTCGGGGTCTTCGGCGTCGCTCGGGATGTTGATTCGGGTGTAGTCCCAATTGCCGCCCGCCTCGAGGCCATCGAAACGGAACGGATCGGCGGACACGGCGGCGTAGACGATCCCGTCGCCATCCCGTTCGACGATGAACGACTCCCGATCGCCACGACCCCGGATTTCATATCGACGGCCGCCCCGGACGAAGTTGTCGTCGCCCGGATCGACCGGGAAGACGACCCGAAGGTGACCCTCGGTGTCGTAGTTGAAAACGATCAGGTATCCGTCGTCGCGGGACTCGACCTGGACCCGGGCTTTTTCGCCCTCCCGGAACTGGCGGCTGTTGTTGAGCCAGAGCCGGATCGGGGCGACCTCTCCGACGGCCGGCTCCGGCCGATCGACGACCACGAGGGAGACCGGGTCCGACGGGGCCCCGGCCGCGAGCGAAATCAACAAGAGCGAGATCATAGAAACCTCCGGAAGACGCTCGCTAATGATCGAGTTTCATGCCAACCGAGTCGAAAATGCTAAGACGTTACCCTTCAACAACTTGAATTTTCGAACCCTGTCCCAGAAGTGTCCTCTTCTGGTGACACCTGAATCCGCCGGAGGACACTCGCTCCGAATATCGGGCCGCCGTCGTGACCTGGCCAGTGACCAGGGATGAGGCGCCCTTAGAGATTCCGTTGCCAGTACATCCGCATCTCGCCAACCCGGTCGCCGGCCAGTTCACAGAACAGGGCGCCTCGCGCCTCGACCCATTCACCGGTCCGCCGGCGGCGAAACGTCACTTTGAACTCGGTGGAGAACCACGGCCCGACCACGTAGATCTCACCCGAGGTGGCGGTGATTTCGGATTGGTGATATGGCACGTCGGCCCAATAGCGACGGATGGCGTCGGTGCCGGTCATTGGCGGGGCAAAGGGCGCCTCCAGGAAGACCGCCTCATCGGCGAAGACCGACATGATCACGGCCACGTCCGCCTTGGACCAGCCCTTGGTGAAGGTATCGATCAGCTGCCGACCGAGGAGTGCGGTGTCGGGGCCGGTTTGAGAAGACGAGGTCATGGCCCCAATTTACTCTGCCCGGCGGCGGCTCGGAGCCAGGCAGGCAACTTCACAGGGAGTCTCCATGCTGAATCGGCAGGAGTTGGTGGCACTGCTGCGCCAGTCGGGCGCCACGGTTTCGGAGTCGTTCCAGGACCTCGACCCGGCCCGGTTTGCCTTCAAACCAGCCCCCAACCGATGGTCGATCGCCGAGAACGTCGAACACGTCATCGTCTCCGAAACGGGCTCCACCCGCCTCCTTCGGGGCAAGCTCCTCCGGGAGCCGGCGTCGGAGTCCGACCTGGCGGCAACCGCCGACGGCTGGAGCCGGGTGAGCGACCGACTCTCCTCTCGAGGAGGGGCGTTCGACGCGCCCGATTTCGTGGTGCCGACGGGCCGCTGGACCA
>CADEGB010000414.1:2771-4083 GCA_902826755.1 uncultured Gemmatimonadota bacterium | reverse complement strand
TACAGCCTGGAGGACGTCGACGAGGTGATCGCGCGCCACCCCGGCGTGGGCTCCCTCGGCAAGCCCTGGTCGGCCGCGGATCTGGCCCGAGCACTCGATCGGCTCCTCGACCCTCGACCCTGACCCGCCCTGCGAGGGTCTCAGGCCACGGAGATCGGGAGTGAACGAATCCGCCGCCCGATCAGCCGCGACACGGCGTTGGCAACCGCCGGCGCAATCGGCGGGGTCCCCGGCTCCCCAACCCCACCCGGCTCGAACCGACTGGCCACCAGGTGCACCTCGACGACGGGCATGTCGCGCATCCGGAGCACCGGATAGTCGTGGAAATTGCTCTCCGTGACTCGACCTCCCGCAATCGTGATCCGCCCCATCAGTGCGGCCGTCAGACCGTACACGATGGCACCCTCCATCTGGGCAACAACCGTGTCGGGATTGACCACCACGCCGCAATCCACCGCGCAGACGACCCGGTGGACCTTCACTTTCCCCGCCTCGATGCCGACCTCGGCAACCTCCGCCACGTAGCTTCCGAACGACTCGTGAACCGCGACGCCGCGGGCCCGCCCGGCCGCCGGCGGCACCGACCAACCGGCCCGCTCCGCGGCCAGCTCGAGGACCGCGCGGTGACGAGGCCGTTCGGCCAACAACTCGCGACGATACTCGACCGGATCCCGCCCGGCGGCTTCGGCGAGCTCGTCGACGAAGCACTCGACGGCAAAGGCGGTGTGGGTATGCCCAACCGACCGCCAGTAGCCGACCGGCACCGCCAGCTTGGCCTGGTGATAACGGACGTCGAGATGGGGAACCGGATAGGCGAGGTCGGCGACACCCTCGACGGCGCTCGGGTCGATGCCGCCCTTCAGCGGCCCCGCCAGGTGCGCCATCCAATCCGGGACGAAGCCCGGGATGAACTTGGCCAGGATCGACGGCGCGGCCACCCGATGACGCCAGAACACGGGCCGCCCGGCCGGATCGATCCCCGCGGCGATGGTGTGGCGAGCGGCCGGGCGGTAGTGATCGTGACGGATGTCGTCCTCACGGGTCCAGACCAGTCGAATGGCTCGCCCAACCGCTTTCGAGATCTCGACCGCCTCTCGCACGAAATCGAGCTCCGACCGCCGGCCGAACCCGCCGCCGAGGTGCGTGGTGTGGATGTCGACCTGGTCGACACCGACGCCCGCGATGCTCGCCGCAACGCCGCGGGATCCGCCCCCCGCCAGATACCCGGGCGCGGCCTGGAACTGGGTCGGCGCCCAGACGGTGACGCCGTCCGCGCGGACGTCCGCGGTGCAGTTCATCGGCTCCATCGTGG
>CADEGB010000414.1:0-2671 GCA_902826755.1 uncultured Gemmatimonadota bacterium | reverse complement strand
CGTGGTGGACCCGTCCCAACTCGGTCTGGCAGTCCCCCGGTGGCACCTGCCATCTGCGTGCGGCCGCGGCCACCAGCATGGCCCGCGCCGTCGCGCTTGCTTCTCGCAGGGGGCCCCAGGCCGCCCGAACGCCGGTGCTGCCGCCGGTGGCCTGGATTTTCATGGCGGGGTTGAAATAGACCTCATTGGCGGGGGCAAACTGATAACGGACCGTGGCCCAGTCCGCATCGAGTTCTTCGGCCACCAGCATGGCGAGCGCGGTGCTGATACCCTGCCCCATCTCGGACCGATCGACCATCACGGTGATCGTGCCGTCGGGTGCGATCCGGAGCCACGCGTTAGGCGCGAAGGCGTCGGACGGTGCGTCGGGGATCGGCTCCCCGCGGCACCCGTCGAGGACCAGGGCCAACGTCAGGCCGGCGCCCGCCCCGGCCGCCACTCGAATGAAGTCGCGTCGTTGCATGGCCGCTGCCGGGGAATGGTGGAACTGAGACGTCAGCGGCGGATCGTGGCCGAATAGGACCCCGGATCGCCCAGCGCAAAGCTGGTGCGGTCTGCCACGGCCTCGACCTGCACCCCGTAGCTCGAGACCTTGGCGACGTCCGCCACGGAGACCTTGAACAGGTCCCCGGCCACGAGGTTGCCGGTCACCACCACGCGGGTCGAGGTCGGCCCGAGGGAGGCGGAGGCGACCGTGTAGCCGCCGGTGGTCGTCACCGCGGTCACGGCGCCGGTGACGACGAGCAGGATGGCCCCATCGTTCTGACCGGGGCCGGCGTAGGCAATCGTCAGATCACCCGCCACGGGTTCGACCGGGCCCGGTTCTTTCCCACCACAGGCCGCGGCGATCAGCAGCGTGGCAATCAGCAGGCGCCTCATTGGATCCTCCCCGCCGGTCGCTCGCGACCGGCCATGGCCTTGAGCACCGCCGGCGGAACCGCCTGCCCACTCCGCTTCAGCAGGGCGAGGTAATCGCCCAGGTCGAAGAGGCCGTTGCGATTCCCGAGTTGATCGAGAAACAGCTTCTGGGCCTCGGACAGGATCGGAGTCCCCAGCACTTCGGTCGTGGCGTCCGCGGGCGAAACGACCAGGGGAGCCAGGAAGGTCGCCTCGAGATCATAGGGACGGCCCATCGGCAGCGTCACCGTCGCCTCGGTCAAGGTGGTGTCGCCCCGCCAGCCGACGAAGATCGAGCCCGTCTGCGGCGTCGCGGTGAGCGTCACCGGCGTGCCCTCCGCCACGAACGGATCGACCGGGAGGCCGTTCACCGCGCCGGCTCCCCCCCCCGTCACCGTCACCGCTACCCGATGCTCCGCGGCGAACGTGGCCGTGATGGTGTCGGGCTTGGTGCCACTCGCCACGGTCTGGTTGCGGGGTCCGCCGATGCTCCAGGTCAGCCACCGGGCCCGGGTCCGGGCCTGGACGAGCTGCACGCTGTCGACCGCCAGCTCGAGCGGGTCACCGGCCGGAATCACATCCTCGAACTTGCCCACGAACTCGCCGTTGACCCGGATCACCGCCCCGGGCAGCGTCGACCGGACCACCGACGGTTCGCGTTTCAGGAACCGGAACCGCATGGCCAGGTTCGGCAGCTGCGCGATCTGGTCGACGATGAAGCCGGCGTACTCGCCGTAGTTCGAGCGGGCACTCGGATTCGAACCGAGGCTCCAGCGGGTGCTCCCACTCGAACCCGGATATGGATCCCCGGCGTCACCACGGTTCCGGGTCGAGCCACTCGACCGGAGGTGGTTGAGGCCGTCCGCCTGCTCCACGGCAACGCCCTGAACCGGTCCGGTGTTGATGCGATTGGTCGATCGTCCGGTGGCGATCCGGCCGAGGTCGATATGCCAGAGCATGAGGCCCGGCATCTTCCGGCAGTTGGAGCGACAGTTGGGCGCCGTGTTTCCGCCGTTGACGTTCAGCATCGTCGAGTCCGATTCCACCGCCTGCCGATTCTCGATCAGGAGCAGTTCCCCGGGGGTCGCGAACCGAGCCAGGAACACGGTGTCGCTGAACTGACGGGGCGCGGTGGTGACGGTCCGCGTGGCGCCGAGGGTGTCGATCGTCACCCACCCGAGTTCGTTGAGCGACCAGGGATCATATGAGGCGGGACTGTAGGCCCGGGAGTAGTTCCCGCTTCCCATGATCCCCCATTCACCGATCCCTTCCGTCCCGCTGCTCCGATCGGTGTCATACAGATCAGGCAGGCCGAACGCGTGCCCGGTTTCGTGCGACACCGTGCCCACCGGCATGATGAAGTTGGGGTCGCATCCGGAGGGACCACCCCGCTGACTCTGCATCGTGTAATTCTCGACCCGGATGAACTGCCCAGGAATTGGCTGTCCGGCCGCATCGCGACGAGGCGTCTTGGTCAGGTATTTCGACCCGCCGTTCCAGGCGGAGATGACCCACCGATGGGCCCAGATCCCCTCCCCACCGCACGCACCATCACGAACCGGCTGAATAAAGGTGACGAAATCGACGTCGCCGTCGTCGTCGCCGGAGTTGGGGAGCCCGTCAGGGCCGTCGTTGTCGAATTGGGACCAAGTGGTGTCCGACCCGGGCCGGTTCGAAATCGAGTCGAGCACGGCCAGCAGCATCAGGCCGAACCGGCGCCCACCATCGGGGCAGGTATTGACGACGCCAATCCCGTTGCAACTTTGCTGGTAGT
>CADEGB010000413.1 GCA_902826755.1 uncultured Gemmatimonadota bacterium | reverse complement strand
CGTCGACCGGATGAGCCTTCCGAACGCCGCGCCGCAAGCGGTTGCCAGTTCGCTCGACGGCAAAGTGGTACTGCCACTCGAACGCGCCGACGTGAGTCGTCTGCTGGCCACCGGGTGGCGCTGGCCGGAGCCGTTCGTCGCCAAGGCCGCCGATGGCGTCACCGACGTCTACGGGATTCTCTACAAGCCCTCGGACTTCGACTCCACCAAACGGTACCCGATCATCGAGGAGATCTACCCGGGGCCTCAGCGCACCAACGTGCCCCATGGGTTCATCGCCGGCAGCGACGACCAGTCGCACGCCGAATTGGGGGTGATCGGCGTCCGGATCGACGGTCGAGGGACACCCTACCGCTCCAAGGCGTTCCACACCTACGCCTACGCGCACCTAGAGAACACTGGGGGACTCGAGGATCACGTGGCCGCGTACCGGCAGATCGCCACCACCCGGCCGTGGCTGGACCTGGATCGGGTTGGCATCTACGGCAGCTCGGGAGGTGGATTCGGATCGGTCCGGGCCTTGCTGACCTATCCCGACTTCTACAAGGTGGCCGTCTCGGCCAGCGGCAACCACGACATTCGAGGCTACCTGGCGATCTGGGGCGAGACCTTTCAGGGATACCCACCAGGACCGAACTATCTGGCACCCGTCAATGCCGCGATGGCCGCTCGACTCAAGGGCAAGCTCCTGTTGGCCTACGGCGAGTTGGACGACAACGTCCCACCGGCCCAGACGCTCCAGCTGATCGACGCGTTGACCAGAGCCAACCGGGACTACGACCTGCTCATCGCCACCAACGGGTCCCACTACATGGCCGCCAACACCTACTATCGGCGGCGGCGCTGGGACTACTTCGTGCGGCACCTCCTCGGGATGACGCCGCCCGCTAACTACCTGATCACCGCTCCCACCGAGTACCCTCACAGCGGAACGCAGCCCACGCCCGACGCTCGCCGCTGATGTTCTGGTCCATGCTGCGGTTCGAGCTTCAGTACCAGTTCACCCGTCCGGTGACCTGGTTCTTCCTGGCCATCTTCATCGCCCAGGGCCTCCTCTTCATGGGCTCGGACGGCGTCATGCTGGCCGGCGCCGGGATGGGCCAGGTGGCCCGCAACGCCCCGTGGGCCATCGGGGGCGCGATGCTGATGTTCATGACCGTCAATCAGGTCATCGTCACCGGAATCGTCGGCAGCTCGATCCTCCGCGACTTCCAGTATCGAACC
Source organism: uncultured Gemmatimonadota bacterium (assembly GCA_902826755.1). Lineage (GTDB taxonomy): Bacteria > Gemmatimonadota > Gemmatimonadetes > Gemmatimonadales > GWC2-71-9 > SHZU01. The sequence continues at coordinate 2,889 of CADEGB010000413.1, read as the reverse complement.
CACGAACTCGTCTTTACCACCCCGATCAGCCGCCGGGCTTACCTGGGCGGTCGGTTCGCGGCGTCGTTCCTGGTGACCGTCCTCCTTCATCTGGGCATTCCGCTCGGTCTTGCGCTCGGCACCACGCTTCCGGGGATCGATCGCACGACCCTGGCGCCGTTCTCGGCGGCGCCGTATCTGGCCCAATACGTCGTCCTCGTCGTCCCGACGCTCTTCTTCGTGAGCGCCGTCTTCTTTGCGGTCGGAGCCTTTACTCGAAGTCAGTTTGCGATCTACGCCCAAGGCATCGTGCTGGTCCTGCTCTGGTCGCTGGCCCGGCCGCTGTTGGCCAACGTCGACAGCCAGCGGCTGGCCGGTTGGATCGACCCGTTCGGGGTCCGGACCTACGAGCTCCTCACCCGGTATTGGACCGCCGGCGAGAAGAGCAGCCGGATGATCCCGCTCGAGGGCCTGATGCTCGAGAACCGGCTCCTGTGGATCGGGGTCGGCGCCCTGCTCCTGGCCGTCACGTATGCGACCTTCAAGTTCCGGAGCGCGCCGCGGCTGGTGAGCCGGAAGCCGGTGCCAGCCAGCACCGCCAGTCCGCCCTCGTCGTCGCTGACGGAGACGCCGCGCCGTCGGTTCGACACCACGGCCTGGCTGACCCAGGTCTTGAGCACCGCCCGGCTGGCCTTTGGGTCGACGATTCGCGACCTGCCGTTCGCGGTCATCGCGACAACCGGCATCCTGACCCTGGTGTTCTCGGCCCTCAACGCCGACTCCCTGTACGGCGCGATCACCTGGCCGCTGACCTGGAACCTGCTCGACGGACTCCAGGGCGGATTCAGCATCTTCTTCGTACTCCTGATCACGATCTACGCCGGCGAGGCCGTCTGGCGCGAGCGCCAGATCAAGCTCCACCTGGTGGCCGACGCGCTCCCGGTCCGGACCAGCGTGTCCGTGGCCGGCAACTTCCTCGGCCTGGTGGCGGTCGAGGCCGCGCTGATCGGCCTGTTGATGGTCACCGGGATGATCATTCAGACGGCCGTCGGGTATACCCGGTACGAGCCGGGGCTGTATGTGGTCACCCTGTTCGGACTCTACCTCCCGCAGATGATCCAGATCACGGCACTCGCTTTCCTGGTGCACGTGGTGGTTGGTCACAAATATGCCGGCCACGCCGTCATGGTCGTGCTCTGGGTCGGCCGGATGACGATCGCCTCGTTCGGGGTCGAACACCGGTTGCTGGTCTACGCCATGAACGCCCTCCAGTATTCGGACCTGAATGGGTTCGGGCCGTACCGGCTGGAGCTGGTGCTGACGAGCCTCTACTGGAGCGGCGTGGCCCTGCTGATTGCCGTGGCGGTGGCGGTGCTTTGGGTGCGCGGCGCGGAAGACGGCTGGCGGACCCGGCTGGCGGCGGCCCGACGTCGCTGGACTCCGCTCACCTTCGGCGTCGCCGGGCTCGCGGCAACGCTCATCGGTGGCGCCGGTGGGACCATCTACTACCAGACCAACGTCCTTCACCAATACCGGCCCGCGCCAGTCCGGCGGGAGGAGCAGGCCCGGTACGAGCGAAACTTCCGGCCACTGAACGACCTGAACCCGCCCCGGATGGTGTCGGAGGAGATCCGGGTGGACCTCGAGCCGGAACGCCGGGCGTTCGAGGTGTCGGGCTCGTTCGTGTACGTCAACCGCGAGCCGAAGCCGATCGATTCCGTGTTGATTTCGTTTGCCCGACAGGACGGCCTCCGAATCGACACCCTGGCCTGGGACCGACCCACCATCCGGCTCGCGACGGATTCGATCACCTGGACCCACCTCGACCGGTTCGAGGCCCCACTCGCTCCTGGCGATACCGTCCGACTCCGCTACCGGGCCCGGTTTGCGGCCCGCGGCTTTGCCAACGACGGTCCGGGCACCGCCATCACCTCTAACGGGACCTTCCTGCGGCGGACCTGGTTCCCGGCGTTGGGTTACCACCCGGTGCTCGAACTGACCGACCCCGACGACCGCCGAAAGGCCGGCCTCGCCGCCGCGGCGCCGATGCGATCGCCGGACGACACCGCGGCGCTCCGCACGGCCACTTTCCTGGGCCGGGACGCCGACTGGATCGACTTCCGGGCCACCATCAGCACGGCGCCCGATCAGATCGCCGTCGCACCCGGCGAACTGGTCCGCGAATACCGAGAGGGCAACCGCCGGGTCTTCGAGTACGCTTCGCCCAGGCCGATCGCCAACGACTTCGCCATCCTCTCCGCCCGCTACGCCGTGCTCCAGGGTGAGCAGGACGGCGTCCGGCTCGAGATCCTCCACCACCCCGCCCACGACTTCAACACGGCGGCGATGATGGCGGCGATGAAGGCGGCGGTCAGCTACTACGGGAAGAGCTTCGGACCCTACCCGTTCCGGGAACTCAGGATCGCCGAGTTCCCCCGCTACGGCCAGTTCGCGCTGGGCCAGCCGGGGCTGGTGCCGTTCTCCGAGAGCGCCGGGTTCGTGTTCCGGCCAGCGGCCGGCAACGATAACATCGACCTGGCGTTCTACATCACCGCGCACGAGGTCGGGCATCAGTGGTGGGGGCAACAGGTGGCAGGCGCCGACGTCCGCGGCACCCGATGGCTCTCGGAGGGTCTGGCCAACTACTCCGCCCTGGCCCTGATGGAGTCTCAAGGAGGCATGCCCGCGGTCCGCAAGTTCCTCGGCTACGAGTTGGACCGCTACCTGTATGGCCGGAGCATGGAGAAGCGGCGGGAGCTTCCCCTCGTCCAAGTCGAGGACCAGCCGTACATCCACTACAACAAGGGATCGCTGGCGCTCTACGCGTTCAAGGACCTGATCGGCGAGGCCGCCATGACCCGCGCGCTGGCGGACTTCGCGACCGCGTATCGGTTCAAGGGTCCACCCTAT
>CADEGB010000412.1 GCA_902826755.1 uncultured Gemmatimonadota bacterium | reverse complement strand
GGAAATGGCCCAGCGACGGTGGGTCCCGACGCTGCCCCCCTCGCCTCGGCCCCCATGTTCGAACAGGTCGTCGTCCGGGGCGGCACCGGCGGTGGCCAGGAAGGCGGCGTCCGCCGCCAGCATCGCCACACTGTGGATTACTCGACGGGTCCGCCCCTTCCGGTCCCCCCATCCTTCGATCAGGTTCCAGCCACCCGTGATGGTGTTCACCCCGAAAAGAACGCCCAGTCCCGTGGCGAGGGCACCATGGGTACTCCGGAGGGATTCGGAGGATTCGATCCCGCGATCCCGGTCCCGAGCCAGCTTCTGCCCGATCACGATCTCCGCCGCGAACAGCGGCAGTTCGGCAAAACTCGCGATCTGGTGGATCTTGAGGCGAACGGCGTAGCCGCTGCTCAATTCCACCGCCTTGGCCCGCCGCCGGAGGGTGTCATCCGCTGACCGGTCGAGCGCATCGAGGGGCGCGACGCCAAGACGAAGGGTGGCCAGCCGCGGGCCCCCGGTGCCCGAGCGGTGCGCGGCCCACGGCGGCGGATCCGGCGGAGTCGACTGCGCCGCCAAGGGCCCGACCGCGAGCGAGGCCGCCAGGCCGATGATGGCGGGACGAAGCGAATGCATGGTGGTCAAGCTAGCGTCGCGGGATGAACCAGCCGTGAAGGCACCAATCCATCCGCCATGGTTGGTACCAGGGCCACCATCGAGCCGTACTCCTGGGGGTATGTCGATGCCTACTTCAGCCAGGGCCGCCGCATGACTCGACCGATTGGACTGATGGGTGGATGGATGGTGATCGGGGTGTTGTCGGGCGCGATGAACGCCGCCGGAGCCCAAGTGGTCCAGGAGCGGATCGATCTCGATGCCCTCCAGCGGATTCGGGACGAGGGCATGAACCGTTCCCAGGCCCTCGTCACCGCCGGCTACCTCGCCGACGTCATCGGGCCCCGGCCGCAGGGATCGCCGGCCGTCAAGCATGCCAACCACTGGACTGCCCGCCAGCTGGAGCAGTGGGGCCTCGCCAACGTCTCCGTGGAGCCTTGGGGCACCTGGGGCCGCGGGTGGGAGCGGGTTCGCTACAGCGCCAACATCACCAAGCCGTACCCCCAGCCGCTGGTGGGCCAACCGATGGCATGGAGTGGGAGCACCAAGGGCCTCGTCCGAGGCGCCGCGGTCCTGCTCGACGCCACCGATTCCGCCAGCTTCCAGAAGTACAAGGGAACCCTCAAAGGCAAATACGTCCTCCTCGGCCAGCCCCCCAAGGTCCAGCAGAATTTCTACCTCGAACCCTGGCCGTTCCTGGCCATGGAAGACCCGCCCCGGCGCCGGCGGTTTTCCCAGGAGGACCTCGAAAATCCCGATCTCAAGCCAGACTTTGCTTGGTCACCGCTCGCCACGCGACTCGAGCGCCGGAAGGCCGGCGACCGCTACGCCGACCTCGTCCGCCAGCTCAAGGCCGAGGACGTCGCGGCCCTCATCATCGGTTCCCCGATGCCGTACGGGATCATTCGCGTCATGGCCGTGCCGGGGTGGCAGGACATCCGTCAGGCCAAGGAGGGCGAGCCGATCCCGGCGGTGGTGGTGACCCTGGAGCAGTTCGGCCAGATGTATCGGAATCTCAAGCGGGGCATCCCGGTCGAGATCGAGGCTTCGATCCAGAATCGGTTCGTCACCGACGATTCGTTAGGCTACAACACGCTCGCCGAAGTGACCGGCACCGACCTCGCGGACGAGCTGGTCATGTTCGGCGGGCATCTCGACAGCTGGCATGCGGGGACCGGCGCCACCGACAACGCCGCCGGCGTGGCGATCGGGATGGAGGCGCTCCGGATCCTCAAGGCCACCGGTCTCAAGCCGCGGCGCACCATCCGGCTCGGCATTTGGACCTCGGAAGAGGGGCGTCATCTCGGGGTGGCGGGCTGGATCGCCAGACACCGGGAGCTGTGGCCGAAGATCTCGGTCTATCTCAACGTCGACAACGGCGCCGGCCGCCTCCGGGGCCTCTGGACCCAATCGAATCCGTTCATGGCCCCGATCTTCCACCAGATCTTCACGCCGGTGCGGGATCTCGGCGTCTCGGCCATCAAGGAAGGGAACGTCGGCGGGAACGAGCACCAGGACTTCGACGACGTCGGGATTCCGGGTTTCACGTTCCTTCAGGATCCGCTGGAGTACGTGCTCCGAACCCACCATACCAACGCCGACACGTTCGAACGCCTGATCGAGGACGACTTGAAGCAGGCGGCCATCGTCCTGGCGTGGACGGCGTACACCGTGGCCAACCGGGACGCCATGATTCCGCGGAAGCGTTAGGGCCCGATCACGGGACGCCGGAGCGCCGGTCGAACGGGCCCAGACCGGCCACCGTCAGGCGGACGACCTCGCCGCGGGGGTCGGTTTCGAACGTGGTGAAGAACCCGCCGGGGTTGCTGGCGTCGAGATGGAGCCGGAACAGATCGTAGTGCCAGTGCCGGAGGCTGCCCTCGGCGCCGCCCTGGATTCGAAATCGGAGCCCCTCGCCGACCACCGCCACCACCGCGTCCCCATAGAGGTTGCTGCCGTAGGTCCCGGCAAAACGGGCCAATGGCCGGGAGGGCGTGGTACCCGACACCCGGCCCGCTACCAACCGTGCCTCGGCCGCCGCCTGGCGTCGTCGGTCAGCCGCCATGGCCGCCGCGAGTTCGCTGGTCCAGTCGCGCACCGGGGCGCCAAGATGGAGATCCGTGATCCGGAGCGCCAGCGACTGGGGTAGCAGCTCGTACCCGAGGTCGCCGTTGGAGAGCACCACGATGCCGAGACGTTCCTCCGGCACCAGACCCACGTAGGCCAGGAACCCGGCGATCCCGCCGGTGTGCCAGACGATCTTCCGGCCCCGATAGTCGTTCATCCGCCACCCCAGGCCGTACTGCCAGAAGTGGGTCGACGGGCTCAGACTGTCGACCATCGCGATCCACCCCGTCGGGATGAGGACGGCTTGGGGCCGGTGCATTTCTCGGAAGGTGGAACGCCGGATCAGTTCGCGCCCGTCATGGCGGCCCTCGTTGACGAGAAGTCGGAGCCATTGTGCCATTTCGGTGACGTTCGAGATCACCGAGCCCGCCGAGACGGCGTTGTCGTAGCTCTGCCAGGGAATCACCCGGACCGAGTCGCCGCGGAGTTGGTGCGGCATGGCGACGTCCGTGCCCGGGACGGCGTCCGAGATCGATGGGGTCCGGGCTGGAAACGCGCAGTAAAAGCAACGCGCAAACCGGGTCGAGTCGAAGAACCGGGTGATGTCCGTGGTGGTCTCGAGCATGCCCAGGGGGCGGGTGATCCGCGTCTCGAGGAGTCGCTCCCACGGCATGCCTGTTGCTGCCGCTGCCACCTCGCCCGCGGCGGCGTACAGCGGGTTGCTGTATTCGTACCGGCTCCGAAACGGGATGACGGGATCGAGGAACCGAATCCGCCGGGTCACCTCCGCTCGCGAGACGGAAGTGTAGGCGTTGAACCCGCCGACCAGGCCGGTCCGGTGGGACAGGAGGTCGCGGATCGTCACCTCCCGGGTGACGAACGGATCGTGGAGCTCGAATCCGGGCAGCCGCGCCGTGACCCGGTCGTCCCAGCTCAACGTTCCTTCGTCGACCAGCATCGCGAGCAACGCGGCCGAGAACGCCTTGGTGGTCGACCCGATCTCGAACATCGTGCGGGCGGTGACCGGCTCGGCGCGGCCCAGTTCCTTGACGCCGTAGCCGCGGGCCAGGACGACGGAGTCGCCCCGAACCACCGCGACGGCAACCCCCGGCACCCGCCAATGGGCCAGCGACCGGACGACGTACGCATCGAATTCGGCCAGCGGATCGGTCTGCGCCACCGCCAAGCCGGCGGTGGCACTCGACACCCAGACCAACGTGAGGCTGCGGATGATCCGTTTCATCGAGCCAACTTCGGGCCGGCCCGGCAGGTTGTCAAAGGTCCGAGAGGTTCGTCACCCCCGTCGGCGGCGCCCGATCCAGGCCAGGTCGAGCGCAGCGGCCAGGACGACCCCGACACCATAGCTCACCAGATCGCTGGCTAGGAATCCCCGCCCCAACACCAGCGCGCCGGCGGACGTCCGGCGAATCGATTCCAGCCAGGGCGCGGTC
>CADEGB010000411.1:2228-4131 GCA_902826755.1 uncultured Gemmatimonadota bacterium | reverse complement strand
CCTGAATTGAAACGGCCCGCTCCGGGTTGACCGGAGCGGGCCGTCGTGCCGCGGGTGGGGGTCGATCAGACCGGCGAAGGTCGTCGATCGGTCGACCGCAGTCCGTGCGCCTGCACCGACGGACGCTTGGTCCCCCTGGCTCGCTCGAACTCGATGACACTGTCGAGGATCTCGTCGAGGGTGGCTTTGGCGCGGAACCCGACCAGCTCCCGAGCCTTGGTGGTATCGGGAACCCGGCGGAGCATGTCCTCGAAGCCCTCCTGATAGGCCTCGTCGTAGGGCATCGTCACGATGCGAGACTTCGACTCCGTCTTGGCCTTGATCCGCTCCGCCAACTGCATGATCGACACCTCTTCCTGGCTGCCGACGTTGAAGACCTGGCCCACGGCGTCCGGATGGGCCGCCAGCGCGATCAGGGCCTCGACCACGTCCGCCACGTGGGCAAAACACCGCCGCTGCGAGCCGTCGCCGTACACCGTGATGTCCTGGCCCTTGAGCGCCTGCTGCACGAAGCTCGGGATGACCATGCCGTACCGGCCGGTCTGCCGAGGGCCCACGGTGTTGAAGAGGCGGACCACGACGGTGGGAACCTTGCGTTCCTTCCAGTAGGCCAGCGCCAGGAACTCGTCGATGGCTTTGGAGCAGGCATAGGCCCAGCGGGCCTTGCTGGTGGCGCCGAGAATGAGATCGTCGGTTTCGCGGAACGGCACGCCTTCGCGCTTGCCGTACACCTCCGACGTCGAGGCAATCAGGACCCGCTTGCCCTTCTTGGCCGCAAGGTCGAGCACCACCTCGGTGCCCCGGATGTTGGTCTCGATCGTCCGGACCGGACTCTCCACGATCAACTTGACGCCGACCGCCGCCGCGAGATGGTACACGACGTCGCACAGATCGAGCAGCTCCGCCGTCTGGGCCTCGTTGGTGACGGTGTCGATGACGTAGTTGAAGGTCTCGAACCGCTTGAGCGGGAGGATGTTCTCGATCGAACCGGTCGAGAGGTCGTCGATGACGAACACCTGGTCGCCCATCTGAAGATGACGTTCGGCGAGGTGGGAGCCGACGAATCCGGCGCCGCCCGTGATGAGGACTTTTTTCATGTGCACTCCTGATTGAAAACGACGCGGGGGCACCCGGCTACCGGGTCCGGTCGCGCTAGCGCCCCCGTCGGAACAACATGTCGACCGCGGTCCGGATGACGATCACCAGGTCGAGGTAGATCGACTGGTACTTGATATAGTAGAGGTCGTACTGGAGCTTGACCAGCGTGCCTTCCGCCCCTTCGGCATACCCCTGCTTGACGAGCGCCCAGCCGGCGGTCCCCGGTTTGACGGCCAGCCGCATCCGATAGAACGGGATCTTGGCCTCCAACTCCGGCACATAACGCTCGGGCCGGGGCCCGACCAGGCTCATCTCGCCAAGGAGAATGTTCAGGAACTGCGGCAGCTCGTCGATGTGAGCCCCGCGGAGGAACCAGCCGACCCGCGTGATCCGGCTGTCGCTCATGGCGGTGAAAGTCGGGTCGCCCTTCCGATCGGCGTTGGCGACCATGGTGCGGAGCTTCCACAGTCGGAACGGCTTCCCGCCCAGGCCGAGTCGCTCCGGTCGGTAGAAGACCGGTCCGGGCGAGTCGAGCTTGATGGCGAGCGCGATCAGCGGCAGGAACGGCGCGAGCAGGATCAGTCCGATGACCGACACCACGACGTCGGACAGGCGCTTGGCCATCAGGAAAAACGTCCGCGGATCCCGGTCGAGCGGCAGCGTCGTCAGCCACCGCTCACCGATGTGCTCGACGGGAATCCGGCCGGTGACCTGTTCGTACAGGGCCGGCATCGGCACGATGCGGACCCCGCGCTCGAAGCAGCGAAGCAGCTGGCCGATCAGGTCTCCCGGGCCTTCGTTACGG
>CADEGB010000411.1:0-2218 GCA_902826755.1 uncultured Gemmatimonadota bacterium | reverse complement strand
CCGAGGACCGGGAACCCGGCCACCGAGGTGCCCCGTTTGGCCGGATCGTCATCGACGAATCCGAGGACCAGGTGGCTCGGTTCCATTTCCCGCAGCGCGTCGGCGATGGTCCGGCCAGCCCGACCGGCTCCGACGATAATGGCGCGCCGGCGGAACGTCGTGTGGGTCAGGACCTGCGCGTACAGGAACCGCCAGAGGAGGAGGGGGGCCACCCGCAGGGCGATTTCGCCCAGCAGGAGCACCCGCGCGGCGGGCAACGGCGGCGTGACGAGCGGGAGCACCAGGAACAGGAGCTCGACCGCCACGATGGCTTTCGCGACCCCCATCAGAGACACCGATGGCCGGACCGAACGCCAGCTGCTGTAGTTGTCCCCCGCTACCGAAACCGTCAGCCACAACAGGGTGTAGGTCAGGAACCAGGCTGGATGATCGATGACAGCCTGGGCCGACAGCGGCATCTCCCGGAACAGATGGAGACCCACCAGCAGGCCGAGATTGAGGAACGCGACGTCGCCGACCGCCAGCAGCCGTTGCCGCTGGAGGATATGGAGCGGAAGCAGCCCTTTGCTGATCACCTCAGGCCCCGGCCCCGGGGTGCCCGGGAGGGCAGCGGTAGTACCATGGGCCGACGGCGAAATCACGAGCGGGGGTCTCGGTATGCAGGTAGTCCTCCGGAGGCTGCAAGAAGGGCGCCGACCGCGCCGCCCCGGAACCCCCTGAAAAGGGGGGTCGAAGCGGTAACTCCTGCCGGTCTAGTGATGCATGGATGCACCGGTAACCGTCTTACCGGTGCAACCATGTCGCGCCCCGAGCACGAAAGCAACCCTCATGAAAATCCGGGCCCCTTGGGCGCCGCCGCAAGGGTCAGAGGTTCGCCTCGTACCAGTCCAGGGCCTCGGCCAGACCTGCTTCGATCGAATAACCTGGCTTGAAGCCAAGGAGCCGGTGGGCCTTTGACACGTCCGCCATGGAGTGAAGTACGTCACCCTGCCGGAAGGGGCCGTAAACGGGTTGCAGCGAGGCCAGGGCTGGGTGCCTCGGCGTGAGCGCCCGTTTCAGGATGTCGAAGAGTTCGTTGAGGCTGGTCCGCTGTCCCAGGCCGATATTGTACACCTGGCCGATGGCCTCGGTCCGGTCGGTCAGCGCGGCGGTGAGGTTGGCCTGAACGACGTTCTGGACGTAGCAGAAGTCGCGGCTGGTCTCGCCGGTGCCGAGGATCTTGACCTCGGCGCCCCGGATCATCGCCGCAATCCAGGTCGGGATGACGGCGGCATAGGCGCCGTTCGGGTCCTGGCGGGGTCCGAAGATGTTGAAATAGCGGAGCCCGATCGTCTCGAGTCCGGTCAGTCGGCCGATCACCTCCGCGTACAACTCGTCGACGTATTTGGTGACGGCGTACGGCGAGAGCGGCCGGCCGATCCGATCCTCGGTCTTGGCCATGGCGTCGTCGTCGCCGTACACGGCGCTGCTCGAGGCGTAGACGAATCGTTTGACGCCGGCCCGGGACGCCAGATGGAGCAGGTTCAGGTGGCCGGTGACGTTTGACGCGTTCGATTCCAGAGGGTCGTCGATGGAACGGGGGACCGATCCAATGGCGGCCTGATGCAGGACGAGTTCAACGTTGGTCAACGCGTCGGCGGCGGCGGCCGGGTCGCAGACGTCTCCCTTGATGAAACGGAACCGGCCATATCGTTCGGCCCCGACTCGCTGGCGGACCTGATCCAGATTCTCCAGGCGGCCGGTCGAGAGGTTGTCGAGCCCGGTGACGGTCTGGTCGAGGCTGAGTAGCGTTTCGAGAATGTTGGAGCCGATGAACCCGGCGCCGCCGGTGACCAGCCAGCGCCGGGGCGCGGCCCGGAGGCGGTTTTTGAGCGCAGCGTAGGCAGTCATGGCGCCCGGCCTGCGCAAGAGTCGCGCCGCCGGCTCGGGCGCCGACACCCCACGGGGTCGTCACCACCAACCGAGGATTTTCCACCACGCCAGGCCCACCACGGCCCAGACACTGATGGTCAGCAGGGAGGCCGCGAAGCCGATGGTCCACCATTCTCGCTGGGTGTGGTACCGGGCCCCAAAGTAGATCGGCGACGTCGTGGTCCCATAGTGCGTGAGCGCCGCGGTGAGGTTGGACCCGTAGGCGAGGGTGACCACCGCCAGAACCGGCGGAGCGCCCGCCGCGAGCACGACGGTGACGACCACGCCGGCCCACCGAGCACTGCCG
>CADEGB010000410.1 GCA_902826755.1 uncultured Gemmatimonadota bacterium | reverse complement strand
CGTAGCGGGACAACTTCCGGTAGAGCGTCGACGGGTCGATCCCGAGGACCTCGGCCGCCCGGGTCTTGTTCCCACCTTCCGACTGGAGCACCCACATGATGTAGGCCCGCTCCACGATTTCGAGCGACGGGTTGGGCGACGACCGCTCCGCCACGAGCGGTTCCTTCCGCCGCCGGGTAATCCGCTCCGGCAGGGCACCCGGTTCGATGATGTCGCCTCGGGAGAGGACCACCGCGTGTTCGAGCGCGTTCTGGAGCTCGCGGACGTTGCCGGGCCAGTCGTAGACCATCACCGCGTCGAGCGCCTCTGACGAGAGTGCCTTGGGGCCATTCCCCCGCTCCGAGGTGACGTCGCCGAGGAAGGCGTCGATCAGGAGGACCAGATCGTCGCGCCGCTCCCGAAGCGCCGGCAGTTCGAGCGCGATGACATTGAGTCGGTAGAAGAGATCCGACCGGAAGTGCCCGCGGCGGACTTCTTCCTCGAGATCCCGGTTGGTGGCCGCCACGATCCGGACGTCGACCGGGATTGCCTCGGTGGCGCCAACGGGGATGACCTCACGCTCCTGGAGGACGCGGAGCAGCTTGATCTGCAGCGAGGGCGGCATCTCGCCGACCTCGTCCATGAAGAAGGTCCCGCCGCGGGCCGCCGCGAAGAGACCCTGCTTGTCGCGGACCGCGCCGGTGAACGAGCCCTTCACGTGGCCGAACAGCTCGCTCTCGAGCAGGTTTTCGGGCAAGGCGCCGCAATTGATCGACAGGAACGGCCCGTCAGCCCGCGTCGAGAGGTTGTGGGTGTACCGGGCAATCACTTCCTTGCCGGTTCCGCTCTCGCCCTGGATCAACACCGTCGAGTCGGTCGGGGCTACCAATTCGGCCAGCTTGAGTACCTCGAGGAACCGGCGCGACTTCCCGATGGGTCGCGACACCGAGGGCCGGTCGCTCTTCCGGCGGATGTCCTGCTTGAGCAGCCGGTTTTCGACCCGAATCTGGCGGAACTCGCAGGCCCGCCGGAGAATGGCGAGCAGCTCGTCGTTCGAGAACGGCTTCTGGATGTAGTAGAAGGCGCCGGCGTTGACGGCGGCGACCGCGGTCTGCAACGAGGCCTGTGCCGTCATCAGAATGACCGGCGTCATCAGGTCCTGTTCCTTGGCCGCCTGGAGGATGTCGAGCCCACTGACTTGGGGCATCCGAACGTCGGTCAGCACGATGTCGTGATTGCCGGATCGGATCTGCTCGAGCCCGGCCTTCCCGCCCTGTGCGGTGGTGACCTCGAAGCCCTCCTTCCTGAGGAGGATCCGGAGCGTGTCCAGAATCCCGGACTCGTCGTCCACGATCAGGATCGAGGGTTGCTGACTCATGCCGCATCCTCCTGTTCAGACTCGCCCGCCGCAGATTTGGCGCGCGTGATGCCCGCGTCCGAGTTGGACCTGGCCAATCCCCTCTTCAGTCGGCGCGTTGTCCGACACTCGGCGCGGGCTACCCAGCACCGACCGGCGACAGCGGGTTGTTGACTCGCATCCGGCCAGCCACGCTCGGGCCAAACCGCCCGATCGGGAACGCCCCCCCGGAGCCCGTTCCAGATGTCCAACGCCGATCCCCCGTCGTCACTGGCTCGGAGCCGAACCGGTCGAAGGGCAATATCAGATAGTGGTTGAGACCCAACGAGACAAGCTAATAAGGCGACGGGTCTTAGCAGAAGCCCATGCGGGGTCCGCTTGGCCGGGCGGAACGCGGTCCGAGGGGCAGGTATACCGTCACGAGCGTTCCCTCGCCAATGGTCGACTTGGCGCGTACCCCCCCGCCGGCCTCCCGAACGGTCGCTTCGACGACCGCTAACCCGAGCCCCGATCCCTTCCCCGAGGGTCGGGTCGTGAAGAACGGCTCGAACATCCGCCGCCGAGTTTCGTCTCGCATTCCGATGCCATCGTCGTGGATCTGAAGCCGAGCATACCCGCCAGGCGAGAGGTCGATCTCGTCCGCGGAATTGGTGAGCTCCACCCGGTCGACGCCGAACCAAACCGACCCTCGATCGCCGGGCAAGGCCTGAATCGCGTTGATCACGATGTTGGTAATGACCTGATCCAGCTGAGCTGGGTCGATCACCACCTGCGGGGAGTCGGCAGGCGGCGACCACACGAGATTGACGGTCGGCGGCACGGTGGCCTGGAGCAGTGCAACCGTGCGGCCGACCGCGTCCACCAGTGATACCGGGCGGGGCGCCTCGCTGGTCGGGCGAGCGAACTGCAACACCCGACCGATCAAGTCCCGCGCCTGGTGCCCCGTCGCCTCGAACGCTGCTACCGAGGCTGGATCCGCATCCCGGGCTCGCATCGCGGCCCCGTGACGGATCAGCGCGTCCACGAGTCCTTCGAACGCCTTGGCGACGCCGGCGGCGAGCGCCCCCAACGCCTCCTTCTTCTGACGGCTCGCCAGATGACGCTCGATCTCTCGTCGACCCTCTTCGGCGGCGTACCGATCCGACGCGTCGAGCAGTACCCCATGCAGTGCCACCGACCCCAGCCCAGTTGGCCGAGCCACCGCCTCGACCTGAATCCGTCGGGTTCGCTGGTCCGGATCGAGGAACGGGAACTCGTCCGACCAGACCGTGCCGCCCGCCACCGCCGCCAACAGGCTCCGGCTGATCCGCTGAAAATCCTCAGGGGGGATGCCCCGCTCGAGCAGCACCGGTTTGGCCGAGACCGCCGCAGCCGTGAGGCCGGTCACCCGCTCGATCCCAGGACTCACCAGGCGGAAGCGAGTGACCCCGTTGGCGGCCCGCTCCGCGGCGAATACCCCGCCAGGCACCGCCTCGACCAAGTCAGCGTACTTAGCGGCCTCCGCCACGAGGGCCGCTTCGACCTCGCGCCGCGCGGCGACTTCTCCCTGGGCCTCCGCGACGGCCGCTTTGAGCAACGACGCGTAGCGATCGACGGCAAAAATCGCGACGCCGCCAGCCGCGAACACCGCCACCAAGAGGAAAACCGGTGTCGGAGCGAGTTGGCTCGTCGGCAGCCAAGCCAGGCGCCGGGCCAGCTCGAGAGCCAAACCCACCAAGCTGCTCGTTGCCACGCTCGCGACGGCACCCCGGTAGGGCAGAACGACCGCCGACAGCAACGCGAGCAGCACGCTCCAGATGGCCCACGGCGCCGTCAGTCCTCCCCCCGTCCAGCCGAGCCCCGCCAACAGCAGATGGGTGGCAGTCACTGCCATGACCGCCGCGGCCCGATGGTGACCGCGGCTGAGCATTCCGAGGCCGGCCGCCGGAATCGCGACCCCGAACCCCACCTCGGCCAGCCACCGCCAAAAGGGAACCGAGCCCAGCGCAAACCCGATCGTCCCCACGCCGATCGCGATGACGGCGAGCCCCAGGTAGGCCGCCCGTAGCACTTCGGCCACCGGATCCCGTCTCGACTCGTTCATACCGACCTCGGCTCAGCCGCGGACAGCGAGAACGAGAAGGTGGAGCCCACGCCGGGCGTGCTCGCCACTTGGAGATTCCCGCCCATCCGAGCCACCAATTCGCGACCAAGGGCCAGGCCCAACCCGTTGCCACCGACCCGTCGGGACGACGAGCCGTCGACTTGCACGAACGCTTCGAAGATCCTGGGCAGCTGCTCCGGGGTGATCCCGATCCCGCTGTCACACACCGCGAACCGCAGCATCCGCCCGGTCCCGTCGGGGTCCTCGACCCGGACCACGACATCCCCGTGGTCGGTGAACTTGATCGCGTTGCCGACCAGGTTCACTAACACCTGACGCAACCTCGCCGGGTCGCCGAGCACCACGACGGGACCATGGCAGCGGTCGTCAAGCGAGAGGGTCAACCCCTTCAAGGTCGCGGGCCCCTCGAACATCGCGGTCACCTCGCGCAGGACGGGACGAAAGTCGAACGGGACGACCGCCACGAGGAGGCGACCTGCCTCCAGGCTCGAATAGTCGAGGAGGTCGACGATGACTCGGAACAGGGACGCGGTCGAGGCCTGAATCGTGTCGAGATAGCGGCGCTGCTTGGCGTCGAGCAGGGTCCCGCCGAGGAGATCGACGAACCCCTGAATGCCGTTCATCGGCGTCCGAATCTCGTGACTCATGTTGCTCAAGAACTGACTCTGGGCCTGGGCGGCCAGGTCGTCGCGA
>CADEGB010000409.1 GCA_902826755.1 uncultured Gemmatimonadota bacterium | reverse complement strand
CACGGCATCCTGCGGGGCCTCGGCGATGTGGGAGGCATTCAACTCCATGATGCGACGGTGACGGCTCCGTTGGCGCAACTCACCCCAGAGGCGGTTCTGCGCCACCCGAAACAGCCACGCTGTCGGATTGTCCGGCACACCCGCCACCGTCCACGATGCCAGGGCGGACATCAAGGCGGTCTGAACGGCGTCCTCAACGGCCTCGATGTGCTGCGCTCCTGCCCGGCGCGAGAGCGTCGCCACCAGCCGGCCATACTCATGGCGGAAGAAGTGTTCGGCCAGCCGCTGCGGTGCGCTCACGGACCGCGGATCTCGATGACCTCGACGCCGGAGCCGGGCCCGACGAGTCCGGGGCATTCACGAGCCACCTCGATCGCGTGCTCCAGGCTCTCCGCCGAAACGATCATGTAGCCGCCAACCAGCTCCTTGACCTCCACGAAGGGCCCATCCGGGGCCGGATCCGTCGTGGCGAGCTTCCCAGCGCCCAGCTTGCCGCCCATGTCGACGAGGTTCTGCTGGAACCGTTTCTGCCAGGCGCTGAACCGGGCGTACATTTCCTGCATCTGCGCGGGCGAAGGACGTTCGGCGCTTCCGTCCGCCAGCTTGCGTTGGAGGCACAGATACTTGGGCATGGCTGTCTCCTAGTGAGGGTCCCCGGTGAAGGCGGTCGACACCTCAATGACGCCCGGGCAGATCGACATTGGACACTCCCCGATGTTCCGGCGGTGGCGGCCTTTACAAGGCCACGTCGCTTGTCGGTCTGGTCCAATGCCCGTCATTCGTCGGCTGCGACCTGGAGGCATAGCTCCTTGGCCGGATGCTCGACGCCCGTGATGTATTCCTGCACGGACCGCAGCCCATCCTTCAACCCGCGATAGTGGACGCGCTCGAGGCAGGCCTCGAATGGAAGCCAGGCATGCTCCGAGTGCTCCGCTGGGTCGAGGCAGACCTCAGCGTCACGGACTTCGGCGGCGTACACGCCGATGGCCTGCATTTCCGCGAAGCGTCGGTTGTAGATGATATACGCGTGTTCACCTGCCCAGATCCGCTTGGGACGAAGTCCGAATCCCGTCAGCACCCGGCCGATCGCCTCAGTGATCGACTCGCCGTCGTCCACCGTATTGCTTGGGATCTGCCAGAACCGGCCGCCGTTGAAGTAGCGAGCCGCCTTGTGCATGGAGGTGTGCAGCAGGAGGAACTGGACGCCCTCCGCGTGCCGGCGGAATACCCAGACGTCAAAAACATTCGGCGCAAAGCGCATGGTTCCACCTGGACCGCTGACGGAAAAGGGACCGTCCTGCAGTGGCGCGCCCCCCAGAGAACCGAGCGGCCGAGCCATCCGGGATCAAGTTCGAGGCGCGGCCGCCACTTGTCAAACGGAGTCGTCGTGGAAGTTCATGGTGTCGCCGGGCCACCGCAGCCATATCGAAGCGCCACCGGACGCACGTGTTGGAGCATCAGCTTCGCGAAGGCCCCGGGCTGTTCCACGGGCGTCGCGTGGGCCGCTCCGGCAACATACTGGAACTCCTTGAAGGGGGCCTTCACCTCGTCGAGATATGCCTTGGCCACCACGCCGGGCGTCTGCCAGTCGTCCTGTCCCACGAAGAAGAACAGCGGAATCGGAAAGGTAAGGCCCCACGTCCGAGCGTCGTGGCGCATGAGATAGGCGCCTACTTTGTCGTACGCGTGGTTGGTCCATTCGGGTGACCAGAACACCCGGAGGTCGCGCAACCGGTACACCGGCGAGGTGAGTGCGTTCAGGAGTCGGCCTCGCTCCGCCGCTTTGAGGGTTCGGTACTTCGCTCGGGCAAAGCCATACGCAACCTGCCATTTCCTGAGGATCATCTCCTTCGACGCCTTGCGGGTTGCCTCGGGGTAGGGCGCGATGCCTTCCAGCTCGCGTACGGCCGCGGAGTCCCGCCGGCGGCGGGCTTCGTCCAGGGTATGGCCGTAGCCGACCCGCTCGTTCTCCTGGATGTTGATGACCACCCCGGTTCCGACGAAGCCGCAGAAGAGTTCGGGGTGTTCCTGGGCCACCGGAATGCCGAGGATGGTCCCCCAGGAGTGGCCGAGCAGGAGGATCTTCCGCTGGCCGAGCTCGCGGGCGAGGGCTCGGGTCAGCTCGACGGCGTCGGCCTTCATCCGGTCGAAGTCGATCGACGGGTTGACCAGCGTGGGGTCGTTGGAAAGGGCTGTCTTGCCGGCGCCCCGCTGGTCCCATTGAACCACGGTGAAGCCCGCCTCCCAGGCGTCCTGGAACAGGTGCTCGTACGGCATCATCGGGGCGCCCGGTCCGCCGTGGAGGTAGAGCACGACGGGGTTTCCGAGGTCCCGCCCCCGAATATGGACCCATTGGTCGATCCCGCCGATTCGGTACGCCACCAGTCGGTCGACACCCGGGGGACTCTCGATCCGGCGCAGCGCGTGGTTACGCCACCGAAGCGCGACCAAGGCCCCAGCCAGCGCGACCATGGCGGCCGCGCTCCATATGACGATCCTCGCCAGCAGCTTCATGGGGATCCCAACCCAGACGAACGGAAGGGAACAACCTACCCGATTCGGGAGAGGGCTCAAGGATCCCGCCCGCCCCGCCCCCGACCCATTCCGCGACTACGCCGGGCCCACGCTAGGACGCCCAGTCGTTGACGGGCCGCCCCAGCGAAGTAGGTTCCGCCATCCCCCCAAACGACGGACGGCCATGCAGAAGGTCAGTTTCACCAGGATGGCGGACGGCACTCGCGAAGACTATCTGATGATCGAGGACGCCGAGCGGAAACACGCGGAAGGCGTCGTGGAACGGATTTTGGCGCAGCTCCGAGCCCTCAAGGACGAACCACTGCCGTTGCAGGTGGACCGGCTCGAGCATTCGCTCCAAACCGCCACCCGCGCGCACCGTGACGGCGCTTCGGAAGAGATGGTGGTCGCGGCGCTGCTGCACGACATCGGGGACGAACTGGCGCCCTACAATCACTGCGAGGTGGCGGCCGCCATTCTCCGCCCCTACGTCTCCGAAGAGACCTACTGGGTCGTGAAGTACCACGGCGAATTCCAGGCCCACTATTACGCCCACCACCACGGCGCCGACCGAAACACCCGCGACCGGCACATCGAGAATCCCCACTTCCAGGCCTGCGTCGATTTCTGTGAAAAGTGGGACCAGGAAGCGTTCGACCCGGCGTATCAGTCGGAGCCGCTCGAGTTCTTCGTCCCGATGGTGCGGCGGATATTTGCGCGGGAGCCCTTCAAACACGATCGCGCCAACATCGGGTCGCGCTGATTCGTCAATACCCGGGCCGCCATTTCCAGCGGCAGCGCTTGATTCGGCGGCCAGGGGACGAAATGCCGTTGGGCGGGCATCCGACACCAACCGAGGCTACGGCACCGAGGCCCACCTCCAGGCGAAGGTCTGGACACCATCAAACAAGTGACTCGAAGGCAGCCAGAACATCTGCCCGGTGCCGTCGGGGTTTGATACCGCGAGGACTCCGCTCCCCACGTCGAGGTAGGCGAGGAGGCTTCCACTCGGATCCCATCGAACCCTGGTAGCCGATGGAAGGCGGACCCCCCGCTGCGGGCTGCCGTTGTGTTCCAGATAGCCTCCAAGGTGACACAGGGCCGCCAACCTGGTGCCGTCCGCAGACCAGTCCGCGTCCCAGCAATATTTGGGGATCATTCTGATGCCGTTCGCGTCCTTCACCCAGACTGACGGGTCGTATTCTTCGTTCAGATTCACGAAGGCAAGGCTGGTCCCGTTGGGAGCGACTCGAACGCTGATGGGAAGCTCGGTCAAGGGAATCGCTTCGACACGCTTGGTGGCCGGGTCGAAGATCTGGACGCCGCCTGGGACTCCATATACGATCCGGCGGCTATCCGGCCACCACGACGGGCCGAATGCTCGTTGCGACGGGACGGTCACTACCTCCGTCGCGCCGGAGGGCGCCACGAGGCAGACCTGGGTGTCGCCGCACGAGTAAAGCAACCGGCCGGTGTCGGACCAATCGAACCCCGTGAGGGTCGCGTCGTCGGGCCGCCTGGTCGGTTGGATCGGCCACTGAACCGGCGGCGATCCATCCAGCGCCAGGTCGAAGAGCGTGTTGTTTGCTAGGAGCGTCAACACGCCTCCTCGCGGCCGTACCAACACCGTCATTGATGCCGATA
>CADEGB010000408.1 GCA_902826755.1 uncultured Gemmatimonadota bacterium | reverse complement strand
AACGTTCCGGCAGCGAAACGGGCAGGCGTCATCGAGGTGATCGACATCAGAACCGGTCGGCTATTGGCGACGACGCGATTGCCGTGGGTGCCTGATCGCTTCCTTGACGACTTGACCCTCAGTACGTATCGGGCGGATCAGCGCACCGGTCAACCGTACGTGGATGTGTGGCGCCTTCGACTCGAGAAGTAGTGGACCCGCCGGCGGCAAGGAGGCGGCCGATGCGCGGAGCACCTTCGACGAGTCTCTTGCCTACGCGGATCACCCAACCACATCGGGTACGGTAGCGCCGTCGATCCTCGACCAGCACAGCTATCCTGCCACAGCGGACGGGCGCGGGGGCTCCGTTTGACAAGTCGCGGCCGCGCCCCGATGTTGATCGGAGGATGGCGCGGCCGCTCGACTCCGTGCGGCGCCCGCCGCTGAAGCACAGGTCGTTCGGCGGCAACTCAATACCCTGACGATGCATGTGTCGCTATGCTAGCGAAGGGGCGGTCGAGCATCGCGTTTAGGCGATTGCCCGAGGTGAATCCGGCGGACCTCATGGCGCTCATGAACGATCCGCTTGTCCGTCGACACATGCCGCTGGCTCGCGGCACGTTCGGCGTGACGGAGTGCGCTCTGTTCGTCGCCGCCAAGGAGCGCATCTGGGCGGAGCACGGATACGGGCCGTGGGCGTTCGTAATCGACGGTGAGTTTGCCGGCTGGGGCGGGCTGCAGCCGGAAGGCGACGAGGTGGATCTCGGATTGGTACTGCGGCCGCGGCACTGGGGCGCAGGGCGGGCCCTGTACGAGCGGCTCGTCGCCGTGGCGTTCGGCGAGATGCGCCTCGCGTCGGTGATCATCCTCCTGCCCTCGAGCCGCGTGCGTGTGAGCGGAGTGCTGCGGTTGGGGTTCCGCCCCGAGGGCGAGGTGGAGACCGGCGGCGCCCGTTTTATCCGCTACCGTCTGCGTGCGCCGACTGGGCGCGCGACCGGGGGCGTTAGGGTAGCGGAGGAATAGCCGGCCACGCCAGCTGCCGAACACGGCGTTGCAGTCGGACGGGCGCACATGCCCTGGTGTGACAAGTCGCGGCCGCGCCCCAACATTGGTTGGTGGACGGCGCGGCCGCCCGGCCCCTTGAGTGCGCCCGACGCTGAACGCCAGACCGTTATGCGCCGTCCGGGAGTCCTGAAAGGTCGCCAATGCGCATCCGCTACTGGCCTACCATTGTGCTCGGTGCCGGCCTGGCCTGTAGCTCGGGCGACGGGCTCGATACCAAGCTCAGCACGGAACTCCAGCACGCGCGGGTTGTGGTGCTTGTAGGGCCGCCAAGCGCCGATACGACGAAGCCGAAGACGGGGGCAAAGTCTGACTCCAAGTGCGCCCTACGCCTGCGGGACGACAATACCGGCACAGTCTATCAGCTTGCCCAATCGACCAAGCGGCAACCTGACGGCGCCCCGAGCGATCCGGCCGGTTGGCCAGAGTATGGCGACTACTCCGTGCATCTGAACGGCGGTGGTCAAGGGGGCAGCAGCCGAATCCGGTTCGACTGTGCCTCATTGCAACCCCTTGGTGTAGTGTCGGCCCCACCCGGACGGGAGTTGTCGCTACTCGCATGCCTTCTGCGGCTGGCACCGCACCCACGGGCCGCTGAGCAACCGGGTATATAGGTAACAGAGTTGTCCGGGAACATGGGTAACACTGGGATCAGCCTCGAATGATGCAATCTCGCTCGTCGAGCCTGGCGAGGAGGATCGTGTTGAAGTAGATCGCCCAGATGCCGTTGTCGACCTCCTCGAGACCCACCCGATGTCCTTTCAGTGGGTTCGAGAGGAAGAGCAGCCGGTGCTGGAACCTGCAGGTCCCGGCGTTGGTGATCCGCTTGACGATGAAGTGCCCGCGATACTCCCTGGGGTGGCAGGGCCCCGCGCGGCCGATCGGGGTCCCAGGCAAACCCTTCCGGAGGCTAACCCCATGCGCCAATTGGCAACTGTCATCCTGTTGGCTTTGGTGCCGTCGTGTGCCCGAGCTCCAGCAAGGGCAGCACGGGCCCCGAACACTCCTGAGGTCAACGAGTTGACCGCCACGTTGGACTCTCAGGCACCGGCCCTGCTCGCGAAGTACAGGGTACCGGCTGTGGGGGTGGCGTTGATCGAGGACGGCCGCATAGTCATGGTGCGGGTCTACGGCGACCAGGGGCTGGGGATTTCCGCGTCGCCGACGACGCTCTTCAACGTCGCCTCCCTCACCAAGGCGATCACGGCGGAGACCATTCTCCGGCTCGTAGCCGCCGGGCAGATCTCTTTGGACGAACCGCTGTCGCGGTATTGGGTCGACCCCGATGTCGCCAACGATCGGCGGCACGAGCTCCTGACGCCCCGGATCGCCCTCAGCCACCAGACCGGGTTCCCCAATTGGCGCTCCGAGAACCAGGGGAGTCGCCTCGCCTTCAACTTCACTCCCGGGACGGCCTTCGGATACTCGGGCGAGGGGTACAACTACCTCGCCCGATTCGCCGAGACGAAAATGGGACGGCGTTTCGAATCGCTAGCTCAAGAGTATCTTTTCGACCCCGTCGGGATGACCAGTACCTCGTACTCGCGTCGCGCCTGGATGACCGGACGGACGGCGATTCCCGCGGACACGGCGGGAACCTGGGGGCAACCGGAAGTCCCGCCCGAGGGGAAGTGGGACGCCGCCAACAACGTGTCCACCACCGTTCGGGACTACGCCCTTTTCGCGGTCAGCGTGATGAAGGGTGAGGGGCTGACCCCGGCGCTGGCGATCGAACGGCTCCGACTCCATCGGAGCAGTCTCGAGCGATCGCCCTGCGCTGGGAAGTCCACCGATTCGCTCTGCCCCCGTTCCGCGGGACTGAGCCTGGGCTGGGAGCGTTTCGACTATCCCCAGGCAACCGTGATGATGCACCTCGGCGGCAACAAGAGACCGGATGGGGCCGGGGAAAGCACCATGGTGTACTACTACCTCGGCACTCAACGCGGCGTGGTGATCCTGACGAACGGACGCAACGGCGAGTCGGTCAGTCTCGACATCGTTGGCATCGTCGATCCCCACTGGCCGATCCTGCCGTTGTTCCGGGCGGCTCGGCAGTGAACCCTGAGAGGCCACGGCGGATCCAGAGACTGTCGTGATCAACGACCTCACCCCGAGGGCCACTGGCGAGCATGCGCCGGGCGACGCATCTTGCCGGGGACCTGACGATCCCTCTGACCGACAGCGGACCCCGATGCGATTGCCGCGACCGACCCTTGCGAAACGAGCCACTTGGCCAGTTGCCCTGGCGGGCGCCCTGCTGCTGCCGAGCCCCCTCCTCGCCCAGTCTCCCGACCCTCGCGCCGCGGCGATCGCGGTGGCCGACTCGGCCCTCGCCGCCATCACCCGGGGTGACGCGATCGCGCTCACCGACCTGATGGTGCCCGAGGCCGTCCTCATCCCGACGTTCACCCGGGGTGGGGTAACGAACTACCGAGCCCGCACCCGGGCCGAGCAGCGCGCCGACCAGATCAAAGGGGTCGTGGAACGCGGTTTCAATCCCACGGCGATGGTGAGTGGCGGGATGGCCATGGTGTGGTACCCCTACGACCTCTACATCGGCGGGGCGTGGTCGCACTGCGGGGCCGACGTGTTCACCTTGGTCAGGTCGGGCGGCTCCTGGCGGATCACCTCAATGACGTGGAGCGCCGAGCAGCCGCCGGTGTGCGAGAAGCATCCAGCGGGGCCGCCCCAGCGGTAGCCGCTCGGTCACTGGCCCAGTCCTCACGGAGGCGCAGAATGAACCAAACTGCGATTCGCTTGGCGCTCGTCGCCTCGATGGCCTTTGGTGGTCCTTCGGTAGCGCAGGGCAAGCCGACGGTGGCGATCATTGGAACGGGCAATCTCGCCGGCATGTTAGGCCCAGCCCTCGGTCAGCGGGGTTACGCCGTCGTCTACGGCAGCCGTGAACCAGAGCGGGACTCGGTGCGTGCCCTGGTGGCACGAAGCGGGGCCAAGGCCACTGCGGCGAGCCCACGCGAGGCGGCCGCCCGCGCCGGTGTCGTTGTCCTGGCAGTACCGGGTGACGCACTCGAGGAGGTGGCCGGCAGGTTAGGCGACCTCACCGGAAAGACCGTGGTTGATGTGAGTGGTGGCCGAAAACGCGTGGCGGCGGACGGGTACCTGGAGCTGGTACCCGACAGCGCCAACGCTGAGAGGATCCAGGCGCGGCATCCGACGGCGCGAGTGGTCCGTATCAACCTCCCACTCAACGCCATG
>CADEGB010000407.1 GCA_902826755.1 uncultured Gemmatimonadota bacterium | reverse complement strand
CCACGTCCTGGTTCGGACACTTTGCCAAGGGGGCGGCCCGCGCGGCTGGCCGTCCCGCCACCTTCATCCTGGCCGCACTGACCATCGCGGTCTGGCTGGTGACCGGACCGATGTTCGGGTTCAGCGACACCTGGCAGCTGGTGATCAACACCGGGACCACGATCGTCACCTTCCTGATGGTCTTCCTGATCCAGAACACCCAGAATCGGGACGCCGAAGCCGTCCAGGTCAAGCTGGATGAATTGCTCCGCGCCACGGCCGGTGCTAACAATGCCCTGCTCGACCTCGAGGAACTGGAGGAGCGCGAGCTCGACCTGATCCGGGCGCGCTACGTCGGGCTGGCGCGGGCGGCGCGGGAGGCGCTCCGCCGGGGCGAGGCCGATACCGGCGTCGGGGACGTCCCATGATCGCGATTCGTCCGGCCGGGCCCGCCGACCTGGCATTCCTGTTCCGGTTGACCGAGCGGTTGGCGGATTTCCCGGTCCCGCCCTGGCGGACTCGCGGGATGATCGCCCGGGCCGATGACGCGGTCATTCGCACCGCGCTCGAGCGGCCCGATCCGGCCACGCTGTTGGTGGTGGCAACGGACGGGGAGGGCACGCCCCGCGGCTACCTGCTCGCGACCACCCGACGCGACTACTTCACCGGCGGACCACACGGCCACGTCGAGATCCTGGCGGTCGAGCCGGAGGTCGAGGGGCGAGGGATCGGCCGGGCGCTGCTCGACGCGGCCGACGGGTGGGCCCGTTCCCGCGGGTTCGACCACCTGACCCTCAACGTCTTTGCCGCCAACGAGCGGGCCCGGGCCGTCTACGGGCGGCTGGGCTGGGAGCCCGAGCTGATGACCTACCGGAAGGCGCTCGACCGGGAACAACGTTAGGCGATCGCGGGAAACCTCCCCAACGGGTCAGCGGGCCGGGGAGCGCGGGCGGGCCACCAGGGCCAGGGGGACCCGCCGGAGTGACGACCACCGGTGGAGGTCGCCCTCGGCATCCTTGAGCGCGAGCTGCGCGGAGAGACCGCCGTCGAGGAGGACGGCCTGCCGGGCGCCGAGCGCCGCCATCAACTCGGCCATTTCCGGAACGGTCAGGCCGATGGGAAGGCGATCGGCGCCCGGGATGCCGGCGTCGAACCGGGTCAGTGCCACCAACAGACGGCCGTCGTCGTCTCGGCCAAGCGCCAGGCGGGCGTCCCGGTGGGTTCGGTCGATGGCGGTTCCGGTCTGAAGCGCCGTCGGTACCTCGCCGTGGCCCACCAGCAGGCTCGGATACGACTGGAACGCGAATCGAACATCAGACCGGCCCCGGAGCGCCGCCAGGTCGTCGCCGTCCTGCCAGAGAATCCGGCCGTCCCGCGTCACCGCCATCGTGGCCGAGAGCGGGCCTTTGCCCGGGGGCAACCGCTCGACGCCGTCCTGAACCAGCCAACCCCACGGCGTCCCGTCGACGAAGAGCCCGGCGTTGACCGCAAAGGTGGCCGCCGGGTCGAGCCGTTCGACGGTCCAGGCCGGCCGGCCGAAACCGGTTCGCGCCCACTCCAGACCGAGGTGCAGCCGCGTGGGATCGAGGCGCGCCACCACCACCCTGACCCGACGAACGGCCCGCGGTCCGGCCAGGGGAACCTCGCTCCACTCGATCCCGTCGGCGCCGGTGGTCCAGGCCATCGGTGCCGCGGGTCGGACGGTCGAGGGAAGCCGACCGGCCGAGTCTCCGCCGAGGAGCGCAAGGCCCGCGAGCAGGGCGACGAGAGGGGGGCGGGTCGACACGGCATGCCTCCTATTCGATGGCCAAGGCGCCGAGGTCGGCCCGGCGGGCGGACAGGGCGGCCGACTCGACGGCCGAGAATTTCCAGGGAAGCCTGGGCTTGCCGTCGGCGACGAGCCAGGCGGCGATCCGCTCGAGTGCCATGGCGTACTGGGGGACGGTCAGGTCGGCGGCCTTGGCGGCCGCGACTTGGCTCTCCTGCTCGAGGGTTCGGGCGCCGGCGAGGGCCCGGTTACCCTGATCGAGCGCCTGATCGGCCTCGACCAGCCAGGTTGGCTTGGCCGGGACGGTGCCGCACGCCGACCGTGCCTTGGCGGAATCGGCCGCGCGGTCGATCCCCAGCTTGGCGTTGATCTGATCCCTGAGTTGGAGCGCGCCCGCGGTGTCCCCGGCCGCCGCTTTGGTGGCCATCTGCATGGCCATCGCCTGGATGTCGCGCGAGGTCTGGCCCTGGTAGCCGCCGAGTTTGGCGATCCGCTCTGGCATCTCGCGCTGGTGCCGGGCCTCGAGCGAGTCGAGGAAGAACCGGTTGCAGTTGGCGATCGACGCGCTGATTTCCTGGTAAGTGGTCAGTTGTCCGTCGCGCCCCGTCAGCAATGCGTCTCGGCGCGCGAACGCGGCGCTGGCTCGCTGGTGCAGGTCGGCGACCGACGCTCCGTCGGGTCCGGTCAGGGCCAGACCGACCTTCCGCCCGGCAATGACCGCCTCGACGCGGTCGGCGTCCAACTCGAGGACGATCGCGTCGAAACTCGGCGCCGGAGTCGGCGCCGCTCCGGCGAGGGTGGTCTTGGCCTTCTTGAGTAGCCCACCGATCTGGCTCTCGCCCTCGGCGGGAGCGACCAAGGTCAACGCGACGGCGGCAATGGCACAGCGCAGGATCGACATGCTGATGGCCTCCTCTGAAACCCGTTCGACGTCAGGGCCGGGACGGCCCCGATCGACGGGAACAAGATGGAGGCGCCGCCTTACCGGGCACTTACCGGGCGTCGGCCCGCCGATTACGGGTCCCTTACGGCGGTGGCCCGGCCGCCTGCCGGCCTGAAATCCGGTCGGCTAAACCCTTTGGCGGTATGGGGATGGCTACTGCGCTGGGTCAGCCGGGACGAGTGCCTGGTAGGTGAGCGAGACGAACCGGCCCCGGATGTCCAGCGGCCCCGCGGGAAGGTGCTGGGTCATCAGGACCAGGACCAGACCGTTGGCCGGATCGACGCTGTAGCTGGTCTGATACGCGCCGCCCCATCCGAAAGTCCCAACCGACTGAGGGCTCCCGCCGCCGCCCGGCCGTTCGACGGTCTGGAATCCGAGGCCGAAGCCGAGGCCGTCGGGCGAGAAGAGGGTCCCGACCAGGTTTACGGTCATCAGGCGGACGGTGGTGGGGCTGAGGATCCGGACCCCGCCAAGGCGGCCGCCGGCCGCGAGCATCTGGAGGAACCGGGCGTAGTCGCGGGCGGTCGACACCAGGCCCGCGCCCCCCGCGAAGCTGGTCCGCGGGCCGGTCAGATAGTGGCCCTGGCCCCGGGCGCCGGTGTCGGCCCGAGTCAGGGCGCCGTCGGCCCAGCGATAGACGGTGGCGAGGCGGCCTCCCTTGTCGGGCGGGAGAAAGAAATGGGTGTCGACCATGCCTAACGGCCGGAACAGCCGGGTCGCGAAGAACCGGTCGAGGGACAGGCCGGACACCCGTTCGATGATGCAGCCAAGGATGTCGGTGTTGTAGCCGTAGACGAAAGCCTCGCCGGGCTGGGCGACGAACGGGAGAGTCCCGAGCCGATCCATCGTCTCGCAGATCGGTTCGGACTTGTCGGCGGTGTACCACCCGAATCCGGCGGCCGGGCCGAGACCCTTGGCCTGGTAGAGTGGTGCCACCAGCGCGCTTGTGCCGTAGGAAATACCGGCCGTGTGGGTCAGGAGGTCACGGATCGTGATCGGGCGGCGGGCCGGTACGATGGCCCGGCCGGTGTCGGACGGCTGCGCCACGGTGGTGGCGGCAAAGGTCGGGAGCCATCGGGAGACGGGATCGGCGAGCCCGAGCTTCCCCTCCTCGACCAGTATCATCGCGGCGACGCTGGTGATCGCTTTGGTCTGGGAGGCGATCCGGAAGATCGCGTCGGTGGTCATCCGGCGGCCAGCCTCCCGGTCGGCCCAGCCGAAGGCGCCTTGGTGGACCACCCGCCCATGTTGGAGGATCAGGGTGACGGCGCCGGCAATCTGTCCGCGGTCGACGTATTCCCTCATGGCCGTGTCGATCCGGGCCATTCGGGCGGGGTCGATGCGGAGTCGGGGCGTCTGGGCCGCAACGATCGTGGCGGTGAGCGCGGCGAGGCCGACGGTGTGGGCGACTGGGCGGATCATGATTCGGTCCTCGCGGCCGTGACCAGATCGGCCACGCGGGTGAGTTTGGCTCGGGGCCGCCCGGCGGTCTTGCCCGCCGCCGCCTCGGCGGCGGCGATTCGCTGCCAGCCCGCCCACTCCATCAGGTCGGGTTTCCGGGGTGTGGG
>CADEGB010000406.1:2389-4275 GCA_902826755.1 uncultured Gemmatimonadota bacterium | reverse complement strand
ATCGAGTCGGCATCCTTCCACGCCGGGTCGGTGTCCGGGAACAGCGACCCGATGTCGCCGAGGCCAGTGGCGCCGAGGAGCGCGTCGATGACCGCGTGGGCCACGGCGTCGGCGTCGGAGTGACCGGCGAGGCCCTGGGCGTGAGGGATCCGCTGGCCGGCCAGGATCAACGGCCGGCCGGCGACGAACCGGTGAGAGTCATAGCCCTGGCCGACGCGCATCGGAGATTCGGCGCCCTCAGGCGGCGACGGCGGCCGGTTCGGCGATGATCGAATAGTCCTGACGTCGCCGGCGGGGCTGGTACCCGGCGTCGGTGATGGCGCGTTCCATTTCGCGGAGCGTGGCGCGATACGTGGTTCCCGCGGCCGAGACCACGTTCTCCTCCATCATCAGGCTTCCGAAGTCGTTGGCGCCGAACCGGAGGGCCACCTGACCGACCTTGAGGCCCATGGTGACCCAGGACGACTGCAGGTTCGGGACCGAGGACAGAATGATCCGGCTGATGGCCAGGGTGCGCAGGTAGGTCACCGCGTCGGTCTTCGGCTGACCCTCCATTTCGGTCCCATCGGGCTGGAGCGGCCAGCAGATGAACGCGGTGAATCCGCCGGTCCGGTTCTGGACGTCCCGCACCCGGAGGAGATGCTCAATCCGGTCGGCATCCGATTCGCCGAGACCGTACATCATCGTCACCGACGTCTTCATGCCCTGCCGATGGGCTTCCTCCTGCACGCCCAACCACTCGTCGGTCTGCGCCTTCTTCCGGGCCACGCGTTCGCGGATCGTGTCCACGAGGATCTCGCCGCCGCCGCCGGGAATGCTGTCGAGCCCGGCCGCCTTGAGTTCGCGGACCACGTCCGCCACGGAGAGGCCGAACCGTTCGCTGAAAAAGACCACCTCGGATGGAGAGAATCCATGGATGTGGATCGGGTGGTTCTTCTTGATGTAGCGCATCAGTTCGAGGTACCACTCGAACGGGATGTAGGGGTTGTGTCCGCCCTGGAGGAGAATCTGAACGCCGCCAAGCGCCCGGCACTCATCGATCTTCTCGCCGATCTTCTCGAACGGCAGGACGTAGCCCTCGTCGTGGCGCGGTCGGCGGTAAAACGCGCAGAACTTGCAGTCGGCGACGCAGACGTTCGTGTAGTTGATGTTGCGGTCGATGATGTAGGTCACCACCTCGTCAGGATGGTGCCGGTACCGCTCGAGGTCGGCCAGCCGGCCCAACTCGAGGAGCGGCGCCTGCTGATACAAGTCGAGGTAGCTCTTGAATTCGGACGAAGTGCGGTCGACGACCATCGGATCCGCCTGTCAGGCTGCGGTGATGAACGACAGCGAGCCGTCCGGGACCATCCCGTCCTGGGCCAGCCGTCGAAAGAAGTCGGTCAGCCCCGCCAGGTGCCGGTAGCTGAGCGCATAGTCGAGATCTCCGAGGTACGCGCGGGTGACGTGGGGGTCGATGCCGGTGGCGGCGGCCGCCGCGCCGGCGAGTTCATCGAGATGCTCGAGGCCCCACTCCCGCGCCGCGAGGAGCCCCTGGTGGACGTGGCGCACCGCCCCCTGATCGGCGTCGCGTCGGGCCGCCCAGACGGCAAAAACGAACGGGAGCCCGGTCCATTCCCGCCAGGCGAGTCCGAGGTCGGTCATGTACGGGTAGGCACCCTGCGCGGCCAGGACCAGGCAGGCGTCCCCGATGACCAGAACCGCCTCATGCGGGAACCCCGCCAGGGCCTCGAGATCCGTCGACTCGGCCCGCACGGTGGCAAACCGTGGCCGGATCCGCCACCGATGACGACAGAGCAGTTCGAGGAGGAGCACCGACGTCCGGGACGATGCCGTTCGGAGGACCGTGGCCCCGTCGAGTTCATGGACCGGTCGGCGGCTGAACA
>CADEGB010000406.1:0-2377 GCA_902826755.1 uncultured Gemmatimonadota bacterium | reverse complement strand
GCTGCGAACCGGTCCATCGCAGCTGATGGCGAGATCCGGCAGCAGGTGGTACGACGCCGCGGCCCTGGCGTACTCGACCGCGGAGACGACGCTCAGGTTGAGCTCGCCGGCGGCGAGGAGGTCGTTCAACTCCGCGGCGGTGCCGGTGACCAGTTCCGCGTCGACCTGGACCTGTCCCCGATCGATGGCGCCGTAGATCGGAAAACAGTTGATCCACGGAATCCGGCCAAGGCGGAGCGAGGGGGCGCCGGCGCTCATGCGGCGTGGACCACCGGAGCGGCGGCGCCGGCGCCGAGCGTGTCGAGGTCTTCGAACCGTTCGCGAATGGGCTGGTAGAAGCTGTCACGCTCCCCCGGTCGCTTCCCGACGGCGCGGATCAGGTCGACGAGCCGCCGATAGGGCATGTGCATGTCGGTCCGGGCGCCGGCCTCGTGATACACTCGTTCGTAGACCACGGTGCCCTCGAGGTCGTCGCAGCCGAACTGGAGGACGATCTGCGACATGAACGGCGTCACCATCGGCCAGTGGGTCTTGATATAGTCGATGTTGTCGAAAAAGAGGCGGGCGACCGCCACGTTCTTGAGGTCCTCGTACCCGGTGGTGGCGGACCCGACCCGGCCCATGTCCTCGCCCAGTTCATTGTTGTCCGGGTGATAGGCGAGCGGGATGTAGGTCAGGAAACCGCCCGTGTCGTCCTGGAGCGCGCGCAGCATGCTCAGGTGCTCGATCCGGTCGGCGGCCGATTCCACGTGGCCATACAACATGGTGCAATTCGTCCGGATTCCGAGTCCGTGGGCGGCCCGGTGGACCCGGACCCACTCCTCGCCGGTGAGCTTGCGCTCGGCGATGGTGGCGCGGACGGCGGTGCTGAACACCTCTGCCCCGCCGCCTGGCATCGTGTCGAGGCCGGCTTCCCGGAGCTGGATCAGGACATCCTCGATGGTGGTCTTCTCGATCCGCGCCAGGTGCGCGATCTCCACCGCCGTGAGCGCCTTGAGGTGCACGCCCGGGTGACGCTCCTTGAGGCCCCGGAACATGTCGGCGTAGTAGCTGAGCCGGAGCTTCGGATGCAGGCCGCCGACGATGTGGAATTCCCGAGTCGGCGCGCCGCGCGCCTGCTCCGCCTCGTGGAAGACCTCTTCGAGAGAGCGGGTATACGCCCCCTCCTCTTTCGGCATCCGGGCAAAGGAACAGAACACGCAGGTGTTCCGGAGGACGCAGACGTTGGTCGGGTTGAGATGCTGGTTGGCCGAAAAGAACACCCGGTCGCCGTTCTTCCGGTCGTTGGCCCATTCCGCCAACTCGCCGAGGCTCAGGATGTCGTGGGTGTCGTAGAGCGCGATCCCGTCGGCCGAATCGAGTCGTTGGCCCGCCATGACCTTTTCGGCGATGGGTCGGAGCCGCGGGTCGCGAAAACGGGCGGGATCGGGAGCCGGGAGCATGCTATCTCCAAGTTGCGATAACACTTAGGCGCTAGCCCCAATCTAGCGACACCGGCCGGCGAGGGGGAGTTGGCGACTCAGCCGGGGCCCCGGCGAGGCTTCCCCGCTATCCGTCGGGTCGGTCGGGGCAGCCAGCGGGCACCCAGGATGACCAGGAGGATCGCGCCGTACAGGATCGGCTCGCGAGTGTCCTTCTTGACGAGCCAGAAGAAGTGGAGGACGGCCAGGCCGGCCGCCGGATAGATCAGCCGATGGAGTCGGGTCCATCGGCGACCACCCAATCGGCGGATCACGGGCGGGGGCGAGGTCGCCGCCAGGATCAGGAGGATGAGGAACGCGGCAAACCCGACCAGGACCCATGGATGTTCGAGGATGTCGTCGAGGATCTCGGCCACGTCGAGCCGGTGGTCGAAGACCGCGTAGACCAGCAGATGGACGGTGGCGTACCCGAACGCGAAGAGGCCGAGCGGGCGCCGCAGCGAAATCAGCGCATCGAATCCGGTGACTCGCCTGATCGGGGTGACGGTCAGGGTCAGGAACAGGATGATCAGCGCGGTGAGGCCGGTGGTATGGGTGAGGGTCTTGACGGGGTCGGCGCCCAGATCCATGGCCAGGAGGCCGCGAACCAACCACGCCGCCGGGACCAGCGCCCCGATCCAGAGGAGCGGTTTGAGGGCCCGGCGGACGATCGTTCCCTGGAGACTTCCCCGCCCCATCGGGCGGGTCGGCGACGCCGTCATGCGGCGACCGGGATGCCTGGCCGCCTCGTCAGTAGTTCACCCGGAGGTCGAGGTTGGCGTAGAGCGATCCGACCTGATCCGCGTAGCCGTTGAACATCAGGGTAGGCCGCTTGAAGAACTCGCCGACCCGCCGTTCCGTCTTCTGACTCCAGCGCGGATGCGGCACCGTCGGGTTGACGTTGGCGTAGAAGCCAT
>CADEGB010000405.1 GCA_902826755.1 uncultured Gemmatimonadota bacterium | reverse complement strand
GTAGTGGTAGTCTGACCTTTCCGAGGAGGCAGTCAGGATGATTCACCCGAGGTTCCTCGCGGTCGTCCTCACCGGGGTTGGCCTGGCGGCCGATCTGACGGCGCAGGCCCCGACGACGGAGCGGTTTGCGGACACGCTCAGCATCGATCGGCCCCAGTATCCGTCGAGCTATCGCCGGCGAACGAATCCGCCGGTGCTGATCCGGAACGCCACCATTCTCACCGCCACCGGGTCGGAGCTTCGCAACGCGTCGATTCTGTTCCAGGATGGCCGGATCGTGGCCATTGGTGACGTGGGCCAGGTGCCGACAGGGGCGCAGGTCGTGGATGGGACCGGCAAGTTCGTCACCCCGGGCATCATCGACACTCACAGCCACATCGGGGTCTATCCGGCGCCGGGCACCTCCTCGGAGCAGGACGGCAACGAGATGACCAATCCGGTGACGGCCGAGGTGTGGGCGGAGCATTCGATCTGGCCGCAGGACCCGCAGATTCCGCTGGCGATCGCCGGTGGCGTCACGGTGGCGCAGATCCTTCCCGGCTCGGGCAATCTGGTGGGTGGCCGCTCGGCCACGATCCGGCTGGTGCCCGCCCGGACGGTTCAGGAACTCAAGTTTCCGGGCGCGCCCTACGGCGTGAAGATGGCCTGCGGGGAGAACCCGAAGCGGGTCTATCAGAGCCGAGGCCCCTCAACCCGGATGGGGAACATGGCCGGGTACCGCGGCGCCTTCATCCAGGCGGAACAGTACCGGCAGCGTTGGGACAAATGGCTCAAGGACCGGAAAGGCGATCCGCCAGCGCGCGACCTCAAGATGGAGACCCTGGCCGGCGTTCTCCGCGGCGAGATCTCGGTGCAGAACCATTGCTACAAGGCCGACGAGATGGCCCAGATGCTCGACCTGGCCCGCGAGTTCGGCTTCTCGATCAAGTCGTTCCATCACGGCGTCGAGGCCTACAAGGTCGCCGACCTCCTGGCTCAGGCCGGCACCGCGGCATCGGTCTGGTCCGACTGGGGCGGGTTCAAGATGGAGGCGTACGACGAGATCCTCGAGAACCTGGCCCTTCTGACCAAGGCGGGCGTGCGAGCGGTGCTCCACACCGACAGCCCGGACGGCATCCAGCGGATGAACCAGGACGCGGCCAAAGCGATGTACGCGGGCAACCGGGCCGGGATTCCCATCTCGCGGGATCAGGCCCTCCGCTGGATCACCGCCAATCCGGCCTGGGTCCTCGGCATCGACCAGCTGACCGGCACGCTCGAGTCCGGCAAGATGGCTGACGTCGTGCTCTGGTCCGGCGACCCGTTCTCCGTCTACTCGAAGGCGGAAAAGGTCTGGGCCGAAGGCTGGCTGGTGTTCGATCGGCTCGACAAGACCCGGCAGTACAAGACCGACTTCAATCTTGGCCAAGCCGACCCGGGAGTGGGCCGATGATCCGCCAATCCATCCAGCTCGCCTTCGGGGCGAGCCTCGTCTCGGCGCCGCTCGCCGCCCAGACCATCGCGATCACCGGCGGCACCGTGTTTCCGGTGACCGGACCGAAGATCGAGCGCGGTACCGTGGTCATCGTCAATGGTCGGATCGCGGCGGTCGGCACTGGCGTGGCCGTGCCGGCGGGTGCCACGGTCATCGACGCCACCGGCAAGTGGGTGACGCCGGGCCTGATCCATGCCGACGCCAACGCCGGCGCGGGAGTCCGCAGTCTCGGCGGCTTCGGCGAGGACTCCAAACAGGGCGACGTCAACCCCTCGTTCAGCTTCGCGACCGCGCTCGACCCGGAGGCGCTCGGCATTCCGGTGGCCCGGACCGGCGGCGTCACCACGGGCGTGCTCCTCCCCGGCGGCCAGTTCATGCCGGGCAACGCCGTGGTCGTCGACTTTGCCGGCAACCGGACCGAGGACCTGGTGGTCAAGCCGAGCGCCGCCCTGGCGATCAACCTGAGCGACGGCAGCAAGGGGGCCGGCGGCGGGTCTCGGGCCGGCACGTTGGCTCGGCTCAAGACCCTCTTTGCCGACGCGCTGGAATTCGATCGGCGCCGGCTGGAATACCGGCGGGCGGCCACCCAGGACTTTTCAGCTCCGGCGGCCGAATTGGAGGCTCTGCTCCCCGCCCTGCGAGGGCTGCAGCCCGTGGTGATCACCGCCAATCGGAAGATCGACATTCAGAATGCGCTCCGACTCGGGCGAGATCACCGACTCAAGGTGGTCCTCCGGGGCGCGCTCGAAGGGTGGAAGGTGGCCTCCGAGATCGCGGCCGCCAACGTGCCGGTGGTGCTCCAGCCTAACGTCGACATCCCGTCCTTCGACGGACTCGGCGCCCGGCTCGATAACGTCACCCTGCTCCGTCAGGCCGGCGTCAAGGTCATCATCGCGCAGAACGACCCGGGTGGCGAGCGGAGCCTCCGCTACGCGGCCGGCAACGCGGTCCGCAACGGCGTCAGTTGGGATGACGCCCTCCGGGCCATGACGCTCTGGCCGGCCGAGGCCTTCGGGCTGAACCAGTACGGGGCGCTCGCCCCCGGCAAGGTGGCCAACGTGGTCATCTGGTCCGGCGATCCGTTCGAGTTCTCGGCGGCCGCGGAGAAGGTGTTCATCCGGGGTATCGAGACCTCGTTGCGGACCCGGGAGACCGAACTGTTCGAGCGGTATCGCACCCTCCCGCCGACCTACCAGTCGCGGTGAGGATCCGTCACTTCCTGTGGACGGCGGTTGTCCTAGGAGCTTGCCGGGCCGACCCGGCGCCGACGACGGCGCCGCCGGCCCGGGTCTCCGAGTTCGGCCGCTACGAAGGGTGGAGCGAACCGACGTTCACCGAATGGGTCCGGACGTCCGAGTACGTCACGGTTCGTGACGGTGTTCGGCTGGCGGTCGACGTGATCCGCCCGGCCGTCGGTGGCAAGGCGGCAACCGGTCGGTTTCCAGTGGTCTGGACCCATACCCGCTACCAGCGCGGCGCGCCCCATCCGGGCGCGGGCGCGGGGAGCCACGACCTCGCCAACCTCGGCTCGACCGCGGTGGCGGCCGACTCGGTGCTGGCGCGGCGCAACGCCCCCTCCCTGGTCGACGGCAGCCAAGCCCTGCAGCGGCTGGTGAAACACGGCTACGCCGTGGTGGTGGCTCAAGTCCGTGGTGGTGGCGCGTCCTTCGGCCGCTACGAAGGGGTCTACTCGCCCGCCGAAACCCGGGACGCGTACGACCTGATGGCCTGGATGGTCAAGCAGGAGTGGTGCGACGGCAACCTCGGGATGTTCGGCGCCTCCTACCCGGGCAACACCCAGTACGCGGCGGCGAGCACCGGTCATCCCGCGCTCAAGGCGATCTTTCCCGAGGTGGCCGGCTTCTCCCTGTATGACATGCTCTACGAAGGCGGGATCTGGCGGGAGAATCTGATCCAACACTGGGCCATCCTGACCCGGAACCTCGACATCGTCTACCCCGAACCGCCGGTCGACGCGGACTCGACCGGCGCGCTCCGGGACGAAGCGCTGGCGATCCATCAGACCAACTGGAACGTGGTGGAGCAGCTGCGGGCCGCCCGCTGGCGCGACTCCGACGCCCCGACGTTCGCCTGGTCCCGCCACGAGCCGACCAGCCTGCTCGACGCCATCAACCGGTCCGGGGTCGCGATCTACTCCGCCGGCGGGTGGTACGACGCCTGGTCCAAGGACCAACTGCTCTGGCTCGTCAACTACCGCGGCCCTGACCGGATCCTGATGGGATACTGGTCGCACGCGGCGTTAGGTGCCGAGCGGCTCCGGATCTCCGAGGCCGAGCAGCACCGATGGTTCGACCGGTGGCTCAAGGGCATCCAGAACGGAATCGATTCCGAGCCGCCGATCCACTACGCCGTCATCGACGACAGCAGCCGCGCCGCCTGGAGGACCGCCCCTGGCTGGCCAATTCCCGGTGTCAGGACGGTCGACTACTACTTCGGTCCAGGACGGTCAGGTGGCATCGCGTCCGTCAACGACGGGACCCTGGCCCCCACGCGAGGGGAACCCGGCCAGGACCGGTACCTCGTCGACCTCACCACCACCACGGGAACCTCCACCCGCTGGGATCACACGGTGGCGCAGGGTCCGATGCGCTATCCGGATCTGGCCGCGAACGAAGCCAAGGGCCTGACGTACACCACCCCGCCGCTCGGCAACGACCTCGAGATCGTGGGGTATCCGGTGGTCACCCTCTATGTGGCCAGCGACCAGCCCGACGGGGACTTCTACGCCGTCCTGTCGGAGGTCGATTCCGCCGGTCGTTCTTGCTACGTCACCGAAGGGATGCTCCGGGCAT
>CADEGB010000404.1 GCA_902826755.1 uncultured Gemmatimonadota bacterium | reverse complement strand
CGAGCCGCAGAGGCCGAACAACCCGGCGGGAAGTCGTCTGATTTCGCAACAAGTCTCATCCCAGCTGTAGCGGCGTGGAACAGGCCTCCGCCGATCCGAACCGCGCCTTCCTGTGGTCAAGTGGTTGATGGCGAGGGAGTTGCCGCGCTGCTGCCGGGTTGGGCCGGGGATTGCCAATGGGGACGCCCGTCCGAAGCAGACTCGCTCCTCCCTTTTCAGCTGGAGTCCACCTTGATGTCGCCCAATTCCATCCTCGCCGGTTTTGCCACCCTCGGCCTTCTGCTTGGCGGTTGCAGCAATCCCACGGCACCGGCCGCCGAGTCGGTCGCGCCAACGTTCGCTAAAGGCAGCAGCGGAGGGGGTGGAACGACGAGCGGCGGGATCTACGACGGCACGACGTGGTCGCAGGAGACTCCCCTTCGGCTCGACCTCGTCGACGGGACTTATTTCCTGAGCGGCGTCGTCGTGACCTTGCGGCAGAAGGGCACCTCGCTCGACGGCATCGCGAAACGATGGGTCCAGGCCTACGACGCATCCGGCAACCTGACATCCAGCACCGTCGGCGACGGCAACTTCAAGGTCTTCGGAAACCCGACACCGACCGGCGTGAGCCTCGTGATCGACAAAATCGGCGAGCAGAACGCTCGAGTCGGCTTCGTGGCGACGCTGTCGCCGGACGGTACTCGGCTCGACAAGACGACGCCGGGCACCAATCTCCTTGGCCTGACCGCGCTCGTCCGCTGAGTTGCCGAGACTCTACCCAACACTCCATTCGAATCGAGATGACGATGACCCGACGTGGACTCCTCCCCTTCGCGGCAACAGCGGCCCTGCTGGCAAGCTGCTCGGCCCCGGATTCGGTAACCGGCGTCCCAACCGGCGACCAGCTCCAACTGGCCAAGGGTGGTGGGGGCAGCACGCCTCCCGTGGTGACGATCCTTCCCACGACCGCGCCTGCGCCCGGGGTCCTTTACCGCGAGTCGTTCGGCTCCCATGACGGACTCCGCCCCTACGGCAGCAAGGGCGAACCGCGAGGGGCCGGCCTGCACACGACGATCGGCGGCTTTTGGATCGAGTGGCCCGGCTCCAAGAACACCCGGTGGATCACGCCGGACGGCGATCAGACCTGGAAGTTCGCCGGCTGCTCCCCGGAAACCCCGGGCGAGTTGCCCTCGCCGCTCCAGACCCTCAACGGCAACGGATGCGTCTCGTCCGAGTGGTTCGACGCCGTGACGCAGTACCCAACGGCGCTGATGCCGTTCGTGGCGCCAGCAACGGCCTATGAGGTGAGCATCTCCGCCTGGGTGGCGCCGATTCCCGATGCCTACATCGGTCTCGGCTTCACCAACTCCGGCGTCACCCTCGGCAACCTGGCCACCTCGGGGGCCATCTGGATTCGACTTCGGGATCTCGATCTCGATGGGGGCCCGCTGCACTACGAACTGCGGGTCAACGGGATGACCGGGCCGGTGCTCGCGGAGGGGCGGCTCGGGGTGTCCGGCTGGGATCCGATTGCGCTTCGCTACGACCCGGTCGCTCGGACGGTTACGCTCCGGGTCGACGGGACCACGATCGGGACCTACCCGTTTACGATGAGCGCGCCCCGCTATGTCGCGTTCGAAGGGGTCGGCGTCCTCGACGACTTCGTGGTGCGTCGCTAGCGGAGCTGGTCGAGGGTTGTTCAGGCGGCGCCGGGTAACTCACGGCGCCGAGGTGGGCGCGGCCTTGGGCTGACCCGTGCCGCGAACGCCCTGGCCTGGCCAGACACCGCTCACCACCTGGCCGCCCTCGACCACCGGAACCCCGCCGATCAGGACATACCGGAAGCCTTCGCTCGGCAGGTTGGGTTGCTGGTAGGTCGAGCGATCGGTGACGGTGGCTGGATCGAAGAGAACCAGGTCGGCATCGGCCCCGACGTTGATCCGCCCCTTCTTCGCGAACGCCGGCGCGAACCCTTCGAGCACCTGGGCCGGCAGCAGCGAGGACTTACGGATCGCGTCGGCCAGCCCGATCTGCCCGCCTTCGCGGACGTAGTGCCCGAACAACCGCCCGTGGGTGCCGGCACTACGGGGATGCCCCAGCCCGCTGCGGAGGCCTCCGTCGCTGGCGATGGCGGTGAACGGGCTCTTCATCGCGAGCGCCTCCATCTCCGGCGTGTTGAGGTGCAGGATGACGGCTACGCCCGGCTTTCGGTTGGCGCGGAAGCTCGCTCGGGTCAGCCGCTCGCCGGTGGAGACGAGTTGCATCTTGCCGTAGGTCGAATCCGGCGCGTTCTCGAACTGGTCGAGTAGTGGCGAACTGATGTCCGTCATCCCGGCGCTGTAGGGATACGCCTCGGCGGTGACCCGCAGCCCGCGGGCGCGCGCCTCCTCGACCAGTTGCAGCGTTCGGGGAGTCGATTCGAGGCTGGTGCTGTTGAGGTGATGGAAATGGAGCGGGGCACCGGTCACCGCCGCCGCGGCGATGACTTCGAGGTACGACTCGACGCTGCTGCCGGGATCCGTGGTGCCCCAGGATCGGGTGTGGACCAGGGCCGGGGCGCCGAACTTGGCGGCCGCCCGGAACATCTCGAGCACCTCCCACTTCGTCGCCGCGGGGGTGTACTGAAGCCCGAACCCGACGCCGAGCCCACCGGCGGCCAGTCCGGCTTCGATCCGACCACGGATGGCGGCGATGTCGGCGTCTGACGCCGCCTGTCGTCCTCCGGGGCCGGTCGGAAGGAAGGGACCCTGGTCGCCCATCACCGCCATGCGGGTGCGGATGTGCCCGACGCTGGCTCCGAAGTTGATCAGCGCCTTGCCCTCGCGGCTGGCGTAGAAGCCCGGAACGTCCTCGGTGCCGACTTCGAGTTCGAGCGCGGTGGTCACCCCGTCCAGGGCCATGACCCGGTAGTTCTCGTCATCCTGCCCGTGGGCATGGAGATCGATGAATCCGGGCGCCACCACCAGGCCGGTCGCGTCGATGATCTTGGCGCCGGTCAGTTCCCCCTCGGCAATGGTGACCACCTTGCCGTCCCGAATGCCAACCGACCGAACGCCGTCGAGGCCCGATTCAGGGTCGATGACCCGCCCCCCGGCAATCACGAGGTCATGAGTCGACCCGCCAGATCCGCAACCGGCAACTCCCGTCAGCGCCAGGACCAGCCACCCGCTTCGCCGCATCTCGTCTCCCTTGTTTGGTGGTCGGCCCAGCCACGACGGCGCACCGGATCGTTGTGTCGGCCCAACGGCTTGAAAATGTACCCGAATCGCGACGGGCGTCACCCCCGGCGCAGGACGAAGTCGTGGCTCGGCTTGCTCACGCCGCGCCGCCACCGCATCGTTCCCGGTAGCGGTGTGGGGACGACGGCCTTCGGGAGGAGCGGATGGCTTCGAATCGGCGCGGTTTTCTTCGACGTCTCGGGGAACTGAGTGGGAGTGCACTTGCAGGGTCGTCGGTGGCTGGGTTGGCGGCCAGGAATTTCATGACGCCCGAGCACGCGCGCGAGGCCGCGGCGGGGCGGGGAGCATGGCAACAGCGGATTGGGTACGGCCCGT
The DNA here is from genome assembly GCA_902826755.1 of uncultured Gemmatimonadota bacterium. Taxonomy (GTDB): domain Bacteria; phylum Gemmatimonadota; class Gemmatimonadetes; order Gemmatimonadales; family GWC2-71-9; genus SHZU01. The sequence goes on along the minus strand of CADEGB010000404.1, from coordinate 757 downwards.
TGGTGCCGAGCGCCGACTGTCCTGAGTTCGAGATTCCGGCCCGATTCCGGTGCATCCGGATCAGCGAGGCACTCCGGCCCGCGGTTGGTCATCCGGATCTCCAGGTGCCGAACGCGTTCGATGGGATGGCCAGCTTTCCCCTCCCAAACGGCAATCTCCGCCTGATCCGCAATCACGAGATGATCGACCCAGCGGCCACGGCGCGTCCGATCGGCTCGCCGTGGTACGACCGCAGGGGCGCCGGTGGGACGACGTCGTTGGAAGTCCGGATTTCCGGTGGAGGCAGCGCGCGACGGGTGGAAGTGATCGATGAGTTCGTGTCCTTGGCCGGGACCCGGGTCAACTGCGCCGGTGGGCCGACGCCGTGGGGGTCGTGGCTCAGTTGCGAGGAGAATTGCCACGGGCCGACCCAGGGGTTCGAGCTGCCGCACGGCTATGTCTTCGAGGTCCCCTCGCGCGCCACCAGCGCCATCACGCCGGTGCCGCTCAAGGCGATGGGGCGGTTCGTTCACGAGGCGGTTGCGGTCGATCCGCGGACCGGGATCGTCTATCAAACCGAAGACGCCTGGTACCAGCCCGAGAATCCGGCTCAGCCCGGCGCCGGCTGCTACCGGTTCATCCCTCGCCGCCGCGGCGACCTCGCGGAAGGGGGCCGGCTTCAGATCCTGACCGTGCCCAATCGTCCCAACTACGTCACCGCCAGCAATCAGCGCCCGGGGACGACGATGCCGGCGGCGTGGGTCGACATCGAGGCGCC
>CADEGB010000403.1:3236-4295 GCA_902826755.1 uncultured Gemmatimonadota bacterium | reverse complement strand
GGCGTCGGCAAGTCGAGCAAGCCCAGCGCGCCTCAGACCGCGTCCGCCATGGTCGCAACCCTCCGTGCATTGCTCGCCGCCATCGACATCGGGCCACCGTGGGTCCTCGTCGGTCATTCGTTCGGTGGCCTGGTCGCGAACCTGCTGGCCCGGACGGAACCGACACTGGTGGCCGGGGTCGTGATGCTCGAGGCCTCGACTCCGGAAGACATCCGTTCGATGCCGGCGCTGGAGGGCCCGATCGCCCGGGTGGTGAACCGCTGGCTTGGCGTGCTGTTCCCAACCGATTCGCGCAGTGAGGCGGCCAACGCCGGCCGGAGCGCCGCCGAAGTCGCCGCGGCGCCGCCGTTTCCAGCCGTGCCGCTGACCGTGGTGACCGGGTGCAAGCCCGCGCTTCCGTGGCTCGTGCCAGCGGCTGCCCAGGCGGCTCGGGCCGCGCACCAACGGGGCCTGGTCGGGCTCTCCCCCTTGGGGCGGCACGTTCTCGCGGAGCGGAGCGGGCATTTTCCGCAGTTCTCGGAGCCGGAGTTGGTGGTGCGGGTCGTGGCGGACATGGTGGCCTCAATCGGGCAGAGAGCGTCCGGGTAGTTGGCGGTCGCTTGTTCGAGCGGGTTACCTTGTGAGGTTCGTCGAGATCCACTCCTGACGGAGTTTCCGATGCCCACCCGGATCGACTGGGCCGCAGGTTCGCACCGGTTCCGAAAGTGGAACTACTTCTCGCTGGCGGGTTCGATTGGGCTGGTGGCGGTCGGCGTCGTCCTCGGGCTCGAAGACAACCTTCCGGTCGTCTTACTCGCCGCCTTCGGCGTGGTCCAGGCGGTGGGAGCCTTGGTGCGCGGTTCGCGGGCTGCTCGCGCGCTGTTCTACTTGTCACTCGTTCCCTTGATCGGATCTTTCCTGGCCCTCGCCGCGGCGTGGTCGCGATGACGGATCAGGCGCCAGGGACCCGCGGATTCCTGCTTCGCCAGTTCGACATTGCCTGGCAGCTCGCCTCGTACCATCTGGACGGGCTCACCACCGAGGAGTGCCTGTGGCAGCCGGCGGCGGTTGGCCTACACG
>CADEGB010000403.1:0-3226 GCA_902826755.1 uncultured Gemmatimonadota bacterium | reverse complement strand
CCGGGAAGGTGATGACATCGGGGCGCCGAGCGTCGGGTGGCTCACTTGGGACATGACGTTCTGGGGGTCGATGGCGCTCGACCACTCGTTCGGCCCCGCTACCCTGAGCCGCGAGGCCATTCACTGGCCCGGAAGTGCCGAGGCGGTGAAGGCGGTGCTCGAGGAGTGCCACGGTCGGTGGCGGGCCCGAGTCGCGGAACTGAGCGACGATGACCTTCGATCGACCGCCCGGACCAAGTGGCCTTTCCAGGATCACCCGTTCGGCGACGTCGTGGCCTGGGCCACGATCGAGCTGATGAAGAACGGGGCCGAGATCGGATACGCCCGGTTCCTGCGTGGGGCGGGCAGGGTGGCGGCGCCGGGAGGCTGACGGGGTGAGCGAAGTTCGGCGCCGGTCCGGAGGCGTGCTCGTGGCGGCCGATGGCTGTCCGGCTGGCTGGCTGGTGCTGACGGAACACGCCAATCGGCTCGTGACGGGCGAGGTGCTGCAGACCGAGTCGTTGATCGGCCGGCTCGCGGGTGCCCGGGTGCTGGCGCTCGACCTGCCGGTGGGCCTCAGCGACCGGGACCCGCGCGTGTGCGATCTGGAAGCGCGCCGAGCCCTCGGGCGGCCGGGCGGGAGCAGCGTCTTTCCGGCACCGGTTCGGGCCGCGTTGGGCGGCACCGACTATCGCGATGCCTGCCGTCGCTCCGCCCGCGCCTCGGGGAAGCGCCTCTCTCGCCAGACGTACGCCATTCTCGACCGAATCCGGGACGTGGATCGGGCTCTCCGCCGGATCGGCTCCAGCAGGCATCGGGTCTACGAGGTCCATCCTGAGTTGAGCTTCCTTCGGTGGCGAGGGTCTCCGATGCCGGCCGGGAAGAAGACGGCGGTCGGGCTCCGGGCCCGACGCCGGCTGACCGAGGCCCGGTTTCCGGGTATCTTCGCAGCGATCCGGGGGGCCTTTCCGAAGAGCGCGGTGCGCGATGACGACATCGTCGACGCGCTCGCCTGTCTCTGGAGCGCGGAACGGATTGCGGCGGGAACCGCCATCTCGGTACCTGACCGTCCCCCACGCGATCGTCACGGGTTGACGATGCGGATCGTCTCGTAGCGCGGCCCGAGCGGGTCGAACCCTCACCGATGGAACATGTCATGAGCCCGACGAAACCGAGCCTGCTGACCACCCTGGTCCTCGCGATGGTGGTGAGCGGTCCGCTGTCCGGTCAGAGCGTGGCGACCCATCCCCGGGTTCGGGAGGCCGTTGCCGCCTACGAGAAGTGGCTCGATGGGCAACGGGCCTTCTCCCGAATTCCCGGTGTCGCGTCGGCTCTGGTCGTCGATCAAGAGGTGATCTGGCACGGTGGGAGCGGCGTTGCCGACCAGGCCCGGAGGACGCCCGCCACGGCCGCGACCCTCTACAGCATCTGCTCGATCTCGAAGCTCTTCACCAGCATCGCCGCCCTCCAGCTCCGCGATCAGGGCAAACTCCGGCTCGACGACCCGGTCGCCAGGCACCTCTCCTGGTTCCGGCCCCGGACCGAGTTTTCCGCCGACGGGGCGATCACCGTCGAGGGGCTGCTGACCCATGCGGCGGGCCTTCAGCGGGAGTTCGCGGACACTCTCTGGCTCGAGCCGAACATGGCATTTCCGACCATGGAGGAGGTCATGGCCGGGGTGGCGGACCGGGAGGTGACCTACCGGCCCGGTCAGTACTTCCAGTACTCGAATCTCGGCTTTACCCTGGCCGGGGCGGTGGTGGCCGCCGCATCGGGACGGTCTTACCACGACTACGTTCGGAGCGAGATCCTGACGCCGTTAGGCATGTCGGACACCTTCTCGGAAATGCCCCCCGCCGAACGTGGTAAGCGCCTTGCCACCGGCTACAGCGGGATCGATCGAGACGGCAACCGGCATCCGATGCCGTTCTATCAGACCCGGGCCATGGCGCCCGCCGCCGGCTTTGCGTCGTCCGCGCTCGATCTGGCCCGCTTTGCCTCGTGGCAGTTCCGGCTCCTCGACCGTGGCGGCGCCGAGGTGCTGGCGGCTCCCACCCTCCGGGAAATGCAGCGGGTCCACTTCGTGGATCCAGGGTGGGAAACCACCTGGGGGCTCGGCTTCGAGGTCTGGCGTCACGAAGGCAAGACGTTCGTCGGCCACGGCGGCAGCTGCCCCGGATACCGGACGCACCTCCTGCTGAAGCCGGACGAGAAGATCGCCACCATCGCGATGGCCAACACGTTCGACGCCAATGCCATGGCCCTGGCGCAACAGGCCTACCAGTTCCTCGGCCCCGCGGTCAAGGAAGCCCGGGCCGATTCGTCCCGGACCGTGGCCGCGGCCGACCCGTCGCTCGACCGGTACCTCGGCAGCTACTGGAGCTTCGGCGGCGAGATGGAGGTGATCCGCTGGCGGGGCGGCCTCGCCACCATGGCGGTGCCGAGCGCCGACCCGATCAAGTCGATCACCAAATACCGCAAGGTCGGGGAGCACACCTTCCGGGAAGTGCGCGCCGATGGCGCCCTGGGAGAGCGGATGGTATCTGATCTTGGCCCGGATGGCCGACCGACGCGGGCCAGAACCAACTACCTCTTTGCCAGGATTCCGGGCCGATAACCCCGTCAGGGCAACCGGACCCCGCCGGCCAAGCCGAACTGCATCCCGACCAGGAGCTCCGAGCCGCTCCAGCCTAACGCGTCGCAGGGCGCGGCCAGCGGCTCCGGGGTCGTCGCGCTCGACCAGGTTCGGGCGTCGCCGCTGTAGAGCAGGGCGGACGACAGGGTCTGACAGCCGACGAACACCGACCCGACCCGGACGATCGACTCCAGCTCCAAGGCGGTCGCGGCGGCCGTCTCCACGTCGCCCACCAGGGTCCAGGCCAGGCCGTCGGGCGACCGAACCACGCGGAACCGGTTCATCCCGATCAACTCGGTGCCGGTCCAGAACAGCCGGTCTCCAACCAATCGCCGAGGAACGGATGCACATCGGCATCCTGCAATTCACCATCGAGATCCCGCACGCGACTTCGCTCAAGGACAAGCGCCGCGTCGTCAAGAGCATGAAGGACAAGTTGCGCCAGCGCTTCAACACATCGATCGCCGAGATCGCCGACCTCGATTCCATGAACTGGGCGACGCTCGGCGCGGTGATGGTCGGCACGGACGTGGCCTACATCAACGGCGCCCTCGACAAGATCGTGGACGCGCTCGACGAGTGGCGCGAAGCCACGCTCGACGACCACCAGAT
>CADEGB010000402.1 GCA_902826755.1 uncultured Gemmatimonadota bacterium | reverse complement strand
GAGGAAGCCGAAGCGCACCTGGCCCCGAATCGTCACCACGCGGGGAGAGGAGCGAAGCCTGGTTCGACCCTACAACAAGGGTGATTCTGTGATCCTTGCTAAACACAGACTATAATAAGATCGGTCGAGGCCATCCATACTAATAGCAGAGTGACGCATGGAAGCAGGGACCGAAAACGAGCCACGGGCAGGACGCTACGTCACCCAGGCGACGGGCTACCGGGCCTTCATACCGGCACCGCTTCCCCCGCGTCCGCCCGTCTCCCTCGGCGGGGAGCTCCAGGCACTGCTGTCGGCTGCGGATCTGGCCCTTGGACGGCTCGACGGATCGGTTCTGACCCTCCCGAATCCCGATCTCTTCGTCTTCATGTACGTGCGCAAGGAGGCCGTCCTCTCCAGTCAGATCGAGGGGACCCAGAGTTCGCTCCAGGACCTCCTCGCCGCCGAGGCGCAGGTCTTCGATCCCGAGGCCCCGCGCGACGTGGACGAGGTGTTGAACTACGTCCGCGCAATGAACCATGGGTTGGACCGGTTGCCCGAGTTACCGGTGTCGGTCCGCTTGATTCGCGAAATCCATGCTCGGCTGATGGAGGGGGTCCGAGGGGGACGGCTTCAGCCCGGAGACCTCCCCACGAGTCAGAATTGGATCGGCCCGGCCGGTAGCACGCTCGCTACGGCGGCGTTCATTCCACCACCCCCTCACATGGTACCCGACGCGCTGGGTGAGCTCGAAAGGTTCCTCCACCAGAACGACGACCTGCCACCACTCGTCAAGATCGCCCTCGCTCATGTGCAGTTCGAGACCATTCACCCCTTTCTCGATGGCAATGGGCGCGTAGGCCGGCTCTTGATCACGTTCTTATTGACCGAGCGGCGCGTTCTGCACAAGCCGGTACTCTACTTGTCCCATTACTTCAAACGCCACCGGCAGGCCTACTATGACCACCTCCAGGCGGTCCGCGAGCGGGGTGACTGGGAAGCCTGGCTCGCCTTCTTTCTACGAGGCGTCGTGGAGGTTGCCCCGGAGGCAGCCGAAACGGCGAGGCGCATCCTCCAGCTCCGTGAGGAGCATCGCACGGCCATCAACGCCCGGGTCGGCCGGGCCGCCGGCAACGGCCACAAGGTTTTGGAGTCGCTGTACCACCGGCCGATCGTCTCCGTGAATGACGTGAAGGCGTTGACTGGTACCACCTACGCGGCGGCAAATGGCCTGGTAGCTCGACTGGTCCGCTTGGGGGTGCTCGAGGAAATGACCGGTTACGCTCGCAATCGGCGTTTCCGCTATGGGGCCTATATCGCGCTTTTTGCCGAGTCGGGCGGCCGGTCGACATGAGCCGGGTCGCCGCCCTCGCCAACATCGACCCGCCCGCGCCGACCGGAAACACGGAGTTCGTCCTCGCCTGAGCGAGGGTCCTTCCCGTGCTATCGTTGCCGCGCCAGCCGCCAGACCATCAGCCCCAACCCCGCGATCCCGACCAGCAACACCCCCCAGAGCAGCCACGGACGAAGCGCCGCGACCCGCTGGTTCCGCTCGACTGCCCGCGCCACGGCGGCCACTTCGGTCCATTCCCCGAGTGTGGCCCGGCCAAACCGAGGTCGCTCCCCGTCGAGCCCCGGAACCAACGTCGTCGCGGGCAACGCGCTCGCCGCCGCCGTACCCGATCCGACCTCGAGCCGGAACGGCCCCGTGCCCTGCATCGCGAACACCAGGCTCGCGAGCTGCGCCTTGACCTCGAGCGTCGTGCTCGCGGGATCGAGCGCCGCCCCCCGCCGATCGGGAACGATCCGGAGATAGCGCACCGACGCGTTGAACAGCAACGGGGGAGAGGTGGTCGCCTCCGCCGTCCCCCGCTCGAGCCGGTAGAACACCGCGGCCCCGAGCGTCTGCCACTCCGCCGCCGAATCCTCCCGCCCCTCGACCAGCGCCGGCACCACCACGTTGCCACTCTCGAACCGGGGAGCGAGTTCGAGCACCGGCAACACGCCGCCGAGGTCGAACTCGAGCGCGCCACTCGAATCGCCAGCCACTCGCGGAGCCGGTGAGGCGACCACCGTCGTCGGCGGATCGAGCGAGGCTCGCTCCCTCCGGGCCACCACCGCGAGCGCCCCCGTGATGGCCGGCATGCCAGCCGCCTCGAGCCACGCCAGCCGGACGAACCGGCCGCCGTCGGCCGGGAGCCGGACGAACGGCTGGGTGAGCGGCCCCGACGCCGAGGTGAGCGCCATGAGCTGCCCGCCCGCTCCGGCCCGCCACTCCGTCAGGTCGGCGCTGGTCTCGAGGCTGTAGCCAGCCGTGAACTCCGCCGGTCCCGACCATCGGATCCGGAGCCGATCGGGGTAGGGCGCCTCGGCGTCACGCGGCCCCAGATCGATGAGCCAGCCCCCCGACTCGCTCGGCCGCACCTCCGCCCCCGATCGCGCCACCCGGATCTGGTCGCCCCGTACCGTCACCTCCACCGGCGACCGCCAAACGCCCCCGGCCGCTGGCCGCGGTGGAAGGGCGTAGACCGTCACCTCGCGGGTCTGCTCGACGTCCAGTGGTTCCGCCACCCGCGGCGACAGCAAGGCAAACGACACCCGGTTTCCTCCGTCATCCACCACCCGGACGTCCGCCAGCCCGGATTGGACCGCGCGGGCATAGACGCCCACCGACAGCGGGACCTCGACGAAGACCCCGGGCTTGGTTACGGTCATCGGGGCGCTGTGGCGGAATCCGGTGGGCGCGCCGCAGCCGGCCAGCGTCGCGCCGACGAGCAGGCTCCCAACGACATCACGTCGTCGCATTCGTTTCTCCCCTTGGCGGCAACGGCGCCACGTACCCGATGATCAGCATCAGGACTCCCACCCCGACGAACGAGACGATCCGCGGCACCGTGCCGCTGCCGGAAAGATCGACCAGCATCAGCTTTGCCACCACGGCGCCGAGCAGCATGGCCCCGCTCATCCACGCCAGCCGGGCGCCTCGCCGGGCGGAGAGCCACATCACCACCAGCGCGGTCACCGCCCAGAGCAGGGTGATTCCTGTTTGCACCGCCAGCGACGCACTCCACGCGGACAGTTCGTATGGCACCACGGCGTAGTGATGGAACGCCCGCAGCAGGATCGCGTTGAGCCAGGCGAACGCGGCCACGGCCGTGCCGATGCGGACGGGGCTCCGCCCGGCGCGCCCCGTCGAGGCCACCCACCGCCAGGCGGCGAGCAGCGCGACGCCGATGCCGAGATCGAGCGGGTTGAGGAGTGGTACGTGCGGGAGCGGCGCCGCCGAGCCGTCCGACAGGGCGTTGGCGATCAGGGTCCAGAGCAGGAGTCCGACCGCGACGATCGCGCCGGCCCAGTTCCGGTAGGCGGCCGGCGCGGCCGACACCGGCCACCGATCCGCGGTCTTGGGTCGCTCGAGCCAGAAGAGAAGAGCCGCCGGCACGACCATCCAGCCGAGCCAGGGCCAAGCGCTTCCGACGTCTCCCCAGGACGCGGTGATCGCCCGCCCCTCGAGCGCGCCCAGTCCCGCCACGATCAGCGCGCCGAGCGCATGGACCGCGTCTCGCGGGCGGGCGGTCCAGCCGGGGGCAACCAACCGGAGCACCACGGCGTGGACCACCAGGAACGCTGGCCACGCCCACCAGCCCCCGTCCTGAAGCGGCCGGTCGAGCAGCGTCGCCGTTGCCACCAGGCCGAGCCCATGGGCCGCGACGTGTCCCCCGACGGGCGCCCCAATCCGCGGCCACTGGAGCCGGTGGCGAAGGAGGCTGTAGCCCAACGCGATGGCACTCACCGACGTCAGCAGCCACGCCAGCCGATAGTCGTTAGGGACGACCGCGTCGATTTCGGTCGCGGCGGCCGCCAGGAGCCAGAGCGTTCCCCACCCGATCAGCAACGGCTCGGCCATCGGCTCGAGGCCGGTGGATCCGGTCCGCGATTCGCTGACCGGTTCGGCCGGTCGTCGGAATACGAAGTACGCCGCGGCGATCGAGGCGATCCCCGCCAGCAGGGTGTTCAGGAAGGTGGCGCTCACCGCGGCGGTCGGTCGGCCGTAGAGGTCCCAGGCGTGGAGCATCGCGGCCCCGGCCAGGAAGAGCAGGGCGTAGCCGAACGCCCGCGGAAGGAGGCGCCGTTGCCGGAAGCCGAGCCAGACGAGGCCGGCCCCTTCGAGCGCCCACGCCCCGGTGGTGCTCCGCGCGTCGAGCGCAAAGGGAATCACCAGGGTGAGGAACACGGTGGCGATCGCCAGCGCCCCTTCGAACGCCACCGCCAGCTCGGCTCGGCGCCGGGCCCACCGAGCGAGCCCGACGTAAAACGCCACCAGGATCAACGCCGAGAGCGC
>CADEGB010000401.1 GCA_902826755.1 uncultured Gemmatimonadota bacterium | reverse complement strand
TGCACCCGCCCATGGCGGAGGCCTGCTGTCCCGAGATTTCGAGCACGACGTCCTCCCCTGGGGCCACCCGCAATGTGAGAGGCTCCGGGCCGGGCGTCCAGTCCAGGCCGATCCGCCCCGGGGCGGTATACTTCGCGATCTCCAGTCCCGGGATCGCGATGGTGGCTCCCCGTGTGGTTGTCGTTGCCCTCTGGACGCTCGCGGCCGCGCCCGCCGCGGCCCAGACCACCCCGTACGTGCCCCCGGCGGGCGACCGCTGGGAACGCCGCCCGCCGGCCCGGGCCGGCTTCGACTCAGTCGCGCTGGCCAAGGCGGTCGAGTTTGCCCGGAACTCCGACAACGGCTGGCCCCTCGACCTCGGGATCCAGATCCGAGCGCAGACCGCCCGGGAACCCTATCCCGCGGTCGTCGGCCCCGTAAAGGACCGGGCGCTCTCGAACGGGATCATCGTCAAGGGCGGCTACCTCGTGGCGGAGTGGGGCAACACCTCCCAGGTCGACATGACCTTCAGCGTGGCCAAGAGTTACCTCTCGGCGGTGGCAGGCCTGGCCGTCGATCGGGGCCTGATCCCCGACGTCAACGCCCCCGAAGGCGCCCTGATCCGGGATGGTGGGTTCGACAGCCCTCAGAATGCCCGCATCACCTGGCACATGCATCTCAACCAGACGAGCGAGTGGGAGGGCACCCTCTGGGGCAAGCCCGACGTTGCCGACCGGCGTCTTGGCTACGACCGCCGTCTCCAGGAACCAGGCACGGTCTGGGAGTACAACGACGTCCGGGTCAACCGCCTGGCCCTGTCGCTGCTCCGCCTCTTTGGTCGGCCCCTCCCCGACGTCTTCCGCGAATCGATTGCCGACCCGATCGGCATGAGTGACACCTGGCGCTGGCACGGGTATTTCAGCGCCAACACCGACATCGGCGGCACGATCATGCCCTCGGTGAGCGGCGGCGGTCACTGGGGCGGCGGGTTCTGGGCCAGCACCCGCGACCACGCCCGCTTTGGCCTCCTCTTCCTCCGCCGCGGGGAGTGGGGCGGCCGCCGGATCCTCTCGGAAAAGTGGCTCGACCTCTCGACCACCCCGACCCCCCTCCGACCGGTCTACGGCTACATGTGGTGGCTCAATACCGAACGCCGCCAGTATCCCGCGGCATCGGCCCGGAGCTTCTTTGCCCTCGGATCGGGCGGCAACGTGATCTGGATCGACCCCGAGCACGATACGGTCGTCGTCACCCGCTGGTTCGACCTCGGCCGGCTCAACGAGTTCATGCGCCTGGTGACGGCCGCCCACCGGGACTGACCGGACCCATCCGCCTATCCCGGGCTGGGACAGGGCGGTACTTTGTCAGGGTTCAGAGCCCACAGGACCCATGGCCAAGCCCGGGACTCGGAAAAAGCGTTCCAAGGCCGCCCCCGAGGCCCGGGGGCTGACGGCCATCAAGGTCACCGAGGGCACCCCGCCCGTGTCGGTGACCCGGTTGATGGAGGCCATCGCCGAGGACGGAGGCGCCGCGATCGGCGCCTATCGGGAACCCCTCGGCGGCGGATGGCAGATCCTCGCCAGCCTCCCGATCGACCGGGTGTCGCCGACGCCCTATCAGCGCGATCTGTCCGAAACCCATGTGGCCCGACTGGCTGACGCCATCGAACGCCTCGGCCGCTTCGTCGATCCGATCGTGGCGATTCGAACCGAAGAAGGCCACTATTGGACCCCGAACGGCAATCACCGCCTCGCCGCCATGAAGGCCCTCGGCGCCGTCGCGATCATCGCGCTGGTGGTCCCGGAGCCCGAGGTGGCTCACCGGATCCTGGTCCTCAATACCGAGAAGGCCCACAACGTCCGGGAACGCGCCCTCGAGGTCATCCGTCTGGCCGAGGCGTTGAGCCAGCTCGACGACCGCCCGGAGCGCGACTACCAGACCGAGTTCGAGGAACCGTCGCTGATCACCCTCGGGGCCTGTTACCAGCGGAACGGCCGGTTTTCGGGCGGAGCCTATCATCCGGTGTTGAAGCGAACCGAGACGTTTTCGAGCGCCCGGCTGTCCAAGTCGCTCGTCGAACGCCGGGAGCGCGCGGAACGTCTCCTCGAGTTGGACGCCGCCGTGGTCGCGGCGGTCGGCAAGCTCAAGGAGCGCGGCCTCGAGAGTCCCTACCTCAAGGCCTTCGTCGTGGCCCGGATCAACCCGCTTCGCTTCAAGCGGGGCGCCAAGGCGGATCCCGACGACATCATTGCCCAGATGACCGCCTCGGCCCGAAAGTTCGACGCCGCCAAGATCAAGGCCAACCAGATCGCCGCCTCCGGCGGGCCCCCCGAAGACTGAACCCGATCCACGAGCATCCGTGACTCCTCCCGACAGGCGCAACATCCACCTGGCCGTCCTCGTTGCCGCGCTCGGCTACTTCGTCGACGTCTACGACCTGCTCTTGTTCAGCATCGTCCGGGTGGCCAGCCTGGTCGACCTGGGCGTTCCCCAGGCGGAGGTGCTCTCCGTCGGCGTCCGGCTCATCAACACCCAGATGACCGGCCTCCTGATCGGCGGGGTGTTCTGGGGCATCATGGCCGACAACTTCGGCCGCCGGTCGGTCCTCTTCGGCTCGATTCTGCTCTACTCTCTGGCCAACCTCGCCAACGGGATGGTCCAGACGGTCGACCAATACGCCTGGCTCCGGTTCGTCGCGGGGATCGGCCTCGCCGTCGAACTCGGCGCGGGCATCACCCTGGTGGCCGAGATCATGTCGCGGGAAGGGCGCGGGTGGGGAACCACCATCGTGGCGAGCCTGGGCCTGCTCGGGGCGGTAGTCGCGGGGCTGGTGGGCGACCTCTTCCCGTGTCGGATCGCCTACTTCGTCGGCGGCGGCCTCGGTCTCCTGCTCCTCGGCCTCCGGATCGGCGTCCGCGAGTCGACGATGTTCGAGACCATCAAGACCCGCGCGGTTGGCAAAGGGAACTTCTTCCTCCTGTTTGCCAACGGGCGTCGAGCGCTCCGGTACCTGGCGGTGGTGCTGGTTGGCTTGCCGACCTGGTTCGTGATGGGGATCCTGATCACCTTCTCTCCCGAAATCGGCAAGGCCATCGGGCTCTCCGAAGCGCCGAGCGCCGGGCGGGCCGTGATGTTCGCGTACATCGGCGCCACCCTCGGCGACCTGCTGAGCGGATTCCTGAGCCAGGTACTCCGCAGCCGGAAGAAGGCGATCTTCATCTTCCTGACGCTCTGCGCCCTGGGGGTCGTGAACTACTTCCTGATCGGCGGAACCTCGCTTCCCGTGTTCTACCTGGCCTGCGGCCTGGTGGGGGCGATGTCCGGATACTGGGCGGTGTTCGTGACGGTGGCCTCGGAGCAGTTCGGGACCAACCTCCGCGGCACCGTGGCGTCGACCGCGCCGAACTTCGTCCGGGGCGCGGTCGTCCCGATCACGCTGCTGTTTCAGTCCCTCAAGCCGACCTTCGGCATTCCCGGCGCCGCCATGGCCGTCGGGGCGCTGACCCTGGCGATCGGTTACCTGTCACTGCTCGGCCTCGAAGAGACTTTCGGGAAGGATCTCGACTATGTGGACTCCTGAGTTCCGCCGGCTCCGGGCCGGATTCCTTGCGCTGGCGTTGGCGGGATGTGGTGGCGCCGCCCCGGCCGTCACCACGGCGGGCCCGACCACCTCACCAGAAGCCACGCTCGCCCTCCTCACGGCCCTGGCGCACGACTCACTCGAGGGCCGGGCCACCGGGCGGCCCGGTTCGATGAAGGCCGCCGCCATCATCGCCACCGAAATGGCGCGAATCGGACTGAAACCGGTGGGGGACAGCGGCTTCCATCAACGGGTGCCCCTGATTCTCGGCACCCGCCCGATCAACAACCGGCAGGTCAGCGGACCGATGCTCGCCACCAGTTTCGTGGCCCGGGATTCCTTCCCACCGGCCCGCCGCCTCCCCGGCGTCAACGTGATCGGGATGCTCCCCGGCGGCGACCCGAGCCTGGCCAGCGAGCACATCGTCGTGAGCGCGCACTACGACCACATCGGGATCCGGGCTCCGATCGACGGCGATTCCATCAACAACGGAGCCGACGACGACGCCTCGGGGGTCGTGGCCGTGCTCAAGATCGCCGAACAGATGGCCCGGGGGCCGAAGCCGCGCCGGACCGTGTACTTCGCGGCGTGGACCGGCGAGGAGTCCGGCGGCCTCGGAGCCCGATGGTACTCCGACCATCCGATCCGGCCCCTCGCCGAGATGGCCGCCAATCTCCAGATCGAGATGATCGGCCGGCCCGACTCCCTGGCGGGTGGGCCGGGCCGGGCCTGGCTCACGGGATACGAACGGAGCACGATGGG
>CADEGB010000400.1 GCA_902826755.1 uncultured Gemmatimonadota bacterium | reverse complement strand
CTTTTCCGGATCAATCACCCCGATGAAGGACCCGTGGGGGCGGGAAGTCTTCTGGATCGGGGGCGGGGACGTGACCTGGACGGTGGACCAGGATTCCGACCAGGCGGCCGTGAAGGATGGCTACATTTCGGTGACCCCCCTCCACATGGATCTCACCAACTACCGGCTCATCGAAACCGTCGGATCATGGGCGCTCGAGCTTTAGCCATCTCGGACAGCTACGGCGGGTACCGCCAGCGTCTCGTCGAGCAGCTCCAGGCCAAGGGGATTCGGGACCTGGCGGTGCTCCGGGCGGTGTCGGCGGTGCCGCGCCATTTGTTCGTTCCCGACAGCGTCCGTCATCGCGCCTATGAGGATTCGGCCCTCCCGATCGCCTCGGGCCAGACGATCTCGCAGCCGTGGGTTCAGGCTCGGTCGCTCCAGGAGCTGGCGCTGACGGGGCGGGAAAAAGTGCTCGAGGTCGGGGCGGGGTCGGGGTATCAGACGGCGTTGTTGAGTCAGCTGGCCTTCAGCGTCGTGGCGGTCGAGCGGGTACCCGGGTTGGCGGACGCCGCGCGGACGGTGATCCGGGATCTCGGGATCCGGAATGTCGTCATCATGGTTGGAGACGGGACCCTCGGCTGGCGATCGCTGGCGCCGTTCGACGCGATCGTGGTGGCGGCGGCCTCGCCGTCGGTGCCGGAACCGCTGATCGAACAACTGGCGGAAGGGGGCCGGATGGTGATCCCGGTCGGCGATCGGGAGGAACAGACCCTGATTCGGGTCGACAAGACAGCCGCGGGAATCACCCAGACGCCGTTGAGCGACGTCCGGTTCGTGCCCCTCCTGGGCGAACTGGGGTGGCGAGACGGCGGCTGACGTCGAAGGAGCCTCGTCGTGGATTTGATCCGGTACCTGATCGATTTCATCCTCCACCTCGACCAGCATCTGGGCGAGTTGATCGCGAAGTATGGGACCGGGACGTACGTGATCCTGGCCCTGATCGTGTTCGCTGAGACCGGCCTGGTGGTCATGCCGCTTCTGCCGGGCGACTCGCTGCTGTTCGCGGCCGGGGCCTTTGCGGGCCTGGGGTCGCTCGACCCGTGGGTGCTGTTCGGTCTCCTCTCGGCCATGGCCATCGTGGGCGACACCGTCAACTACTGGGTCGGCAGCTGGATCGGGCCCCGGGCGTTCAGCGGGGAGATCCGGTGGCTCAAGAAAGAGTACCTGGATCGGACCCACGCCTTTTTCGAGCGCCACGGGGGCAAGACCATCATTCTGGCCCGATTCGTCCCGATCATCCGGACCTTCGCGCCATTCGTGGCCGGGGTGGGGACGATGTCCTACAGCCGGTTCCTGACCTACAACGTGGTCGGCGGGGTGGTCTGGGTCGGGCTGTTCGTCTGGGCCGGGTACTTCTTTGGCAACCTCCCGGTGGTTCGGGAGAATTTCGGCATGGTCATCGGGGCGATCATCGTCGTTTCGGTCCTGCCGATGGTCATCGAGGTGATCCGGATGAAGCGGGCGGGCGGGGCGGCGGGGTCGGGCGGGTTGCCCCGGTCGTGATGGCGCGGCGGTTCGTGGTGACCGGCCGGGTCCAGGGGGTCGGGTACCGGGCCTTCGTCCGGCGGGCCGCGGTGCGGCTCGAACTGGCGGGGATCGTGAGGAACCAGCCCGATGGCTCGGTGGAGGTTATTGCCGCCGGGGCGGAGCATGCCCTTGACGACCTGGCGACGGCGCTCCTGGCCGGGCCCCCATTGGGCCGGGTTACCGGGGTCGACCGGAGTGAGATTTCGGTTGAGCCTGACATGCCGATGCCCTTTGAAATCAGGTAGTTAGGTTGCTTTGTATCATGCAAAACCTCACTGGGTGTTCAAAAGCAGCCAGTCGGCGTCGGGGCGGTGCGCTCCCGCCATCCGGGCTGGCGCGATAACTTTGGCTGTTCTGATGGGCCCCCGTAGCTCAGGTGGATAGAGCAGCGGTTTCCTAAACCGTTGGCCGGAGGTTCGAATCCTCTCGGGGGCATGTTATATTGTGCGGCTACCCGGAAGGGACCGGCCCTCCGCAATGACACCGGAATCCAAGACCACGATGGGAACTACCGCAGCAGAACCGGTCGCCACGGCTACCGAGGCAGGCGACGGACATTTTATCGGCTGGCTGCAGGCCCGGAGCAAGCCGATCGCGATTACCGCCGGGGTGATCTTCGTGATCGCCCTGGTTGGCTGGTATGTGGTGGAAAGCGGCCGCCGGAAGCAGTCGGTGGCCATGGAGGCCCTGGATCAGGCTCGGGCCGCCATGGAGGCGGGCAATTACCCCGAAGCGTCCACCGGATTGACCCGGGTTGCCCAGTCCTTTGCCGGTTCGGACGCCGCCTTCGAGGCCACCTTGGCCCTGAACCAGGTCCGGCTGCTGTCCGGCCAGGCCGAATTGGCGGTCGAGGAACTGAAGAAGTTCATCGCGACCAACCCGCCAGCGGCGTTTGCGGGCGCCGGCCATGCCCATCTGGCCATGGCCCTCGAGAACACCGGCAAGATCGCCGACGCCACCGCTGAATACCTGAAGGCCGCGGAGCTGGCGCCAGAGCCGTTCAAGAAGGTGGACGCGCTGCTCGCGGCGGCCCGGACCTACCGGGTGGTTGGGAAGAACAAGGAAGCGGCGGGGGTGCTCGAGTCCATCATCAAGGACTTCCCGAAGGAACAGGCGGGGATCGCCGAGGCGCGGGTTCGGTTGGCGGAGATCCAGTAGTTCCAGGAGGTGGGAAGTCTGTTAAAGCCCTCGGCTGACGTGGCCGGGGGCTTTTCGTTTGGCGCTCGGGTGAGGAGCCGACCGGATCCCCGGCCAAGACTAATGTCGTATAAGATGTATTATGTTAAGTTGCTAGGTGGAAAGGTGTGGGAAAGTCTTCCCCGAAGCCGGCGGCGCCATGGTAAGTCGTTTTGGTACAGCGTGATATCAGTTTGATTGCTGGGGAGATCTTGAGGGGCTTGGGAGGCGGGATCGTCGGCTTTGGGGGGCGGCCGATGGACTGGTGGCTGGGAGCCCCCGCCCCGCAGCGGTGGCTGGCCCAGCTATCAGGCGAATTGGCCGGTGAACACGAGTCGCCCCTCGCCACAGAGCCATACGTCGGTGGCCCGGGTCCCCTCGAGGCGGCCGGACACCGAGTAGACGCATCCGCTGCCCGACCGGAGTCGGACCGGGAGGTCGGTCAATCCGGCCGCCGCCAGCGCCAACGCGGTGGCGACCGTGCCGGTGCCGCACGCCAGGGTTTCCGCCTCGACCCCCCGTTCGTAGGTCCGGAGGGCCCAGACCGCATCCTCGGATCGGATCGGCCCGACGAAGTTGACGTTGGTGCCCGCCGGCGCGAACTCGGGCCCGAATCGGAGGGCCCGACCCCGCGGCTCCACCGGGGCGGCCTCGACATCGTCGACGAGTACGACGGTGTGTGGCACCCCGACCGTGCCCTGGAAGATCCGGCGTTCGCCCGCCCCTGGGTTCAGGGCGATCGGCACCGGGGCCTCGACCGCGGGAAAGCGAAGTTCCGCCGCCCAGCCCGGACCGACGCACCGGCTCTCCAGTCGGCCGGAATCGGTGGCGAGTTCGATCCGATGGGACGGCGCCAGGCCCAGGTGGGCTGCCAACCGGGTGACGCAGAGGGCGGCGTTGCCGCACATCTCGGCCCGCGATCCGTCGGCGTTGAAGTAGACCATGGCGATGGCGCCGTCCGGCTCGACCGCTAGGTGGACCACACCGTCCGCGCCGACCCCTCGGCGCCGATCGCAGACCGCCCGGATCCGATCCGTCGGCCATTCGGCCAGGAGGTGCTCCCGGGCGTCGAGGCAGACGAAGTCGTTCCCCGAACCCGTCATCTTGTAGAACCGGCCGCCGGTCACAACTTCCCGATCCGATCGGCGATCCACAGCCACCAGACCATCCAGACCGCCTCCCGGACGATTGCCTTGTTCATCTTGCTCTGACCCTCGACCCGATCGGTGAATACGATCGGCACCTCCACCAGCCTGAACTTCTTGCGCCAGGCCCGGAAGCTCATCTCGATCTGGAAGGCGTACCCGTTGGAGCGGACCCGGTCGAGCGGCAACGCCTCGAGGACTGCCCGCCGGAAACACTTGAATCCGCCGGTGGCATCGGTGAGCGGAAGGCCGGTAACCCAACGGACGTAGATGTTGGCGAAGTAGGACAGCAGCAGCCGAGACATCGGCCAGTTGATGACGTTGACGCCGCTCTTGTACCGGGATCCGAGGGCCACGTCGGCCTGGTCGGCGGCCGCAAGCAGCGTGGGCAGGAACTTCGGGTCGTGGGAGAAGTCCGCGTCCATCTCGAGCAGCCGGTCGAACCCTCGGTCGAGGCCCCACC
>CADEGB010000399.1 GCA_902826755.1 uncultured Gemmatimonadota bacterium | reverse complement strand
GCAGCCATCAGTTCCTGAAACGCCCGCCGTCGGCTCAGCAACAGATCCCTGATGACCAGGAGCGTCCACTGATCGCCGAAGACGTCGAGCGCGTAGGCTACCGGACAAGCGGAACGGCTCCCGGGTTCAGTGCGCGCCATCCGACCCTCCATTATTACTTGCGATTTACAAGCTAATTCCGTACCTTGTCGACTCCCAGCCCAAACCGTCGACCCCCGACCCCGAAAGGCTCAATCATGCCCAGCCCGCTCGCCGCCAGCCTGGCCGCCGAACTCGAGGCGGAGTCACGCACCACCCGCGCCATGCTGAGCCGCGTTCCCGCCGACCGGCTCGCCTGGCGGCCCCATCCCAAGTCGATGACGCTGGGGCAGCTCGCCCTCCACATCGCGAGCCTCCCGCGCGACCTGAGCGGGATGGCCGGCCTCGAGGGGTTCGACGCCAGTCAGGCCAACTTCGAGCCGCCGCAGCCGGCGTCGATCGAGGAGATTCACCAGACCTTCGACCAGGCCCTGGGGATCGCGGCGGGGTATCTCGGCCAGCTCGACGACACGGCCCTGGGCGCCACCTGGCACCTGACCAACCGAGGCGAACCCGTCTTCGCCATGCCGCGGGCCAGCCTGCTGCGGGCGCTGATGTTCAACCACTGGTACCACCATCGCGGCCAGCTGTCGGTGTATCTCCGCCTGCTCGACGTCCCGCTGCCGGTGGTCTACGGCCGCACGGCCGACGAGAACCCGTTCGCCGCTTGACAGAGGGCCGCGAGCGTCCGTCGGGGCCTACCAGGCGATGCCATAGTCCTCGCCATCGGTGCTCGAGCCACCCCAGAACGACCGGTGCTTCCAGTCGAAGAAGATGGCGTTGATCGGGCCGGAGGTCCGGGGCGAAAAGTCGAGGCGGTAGCCCATCCGCCGCAGGTCGTCGCGGACCCAGGTCGGCATCGCGTCGTTCAGCGTCAGCCGGCCGGGCTGGGACTCGTGGGCGCCGAACGAACTCCGCATCTGGTAGCTGGTGAAGTTGGCCGCTTCGGTGGCCTGCTGCACGTTCATCCCGAACTCGACCATGTTGAGGAAGAACTGGAGCAGGTTCTGATCCTGGGTGTCGCCGCCCTGGACGGCAAAGGAGACGAACGGCTTCCCGTCCTTGAGCGCCAGCGTCGGCGTCAACGTCACCCGCGGCCGCTGCCCGGGACGCATCACGTTGAACGGATTTTCCGCGGCGTCGAATACGAAGCTCTGGGCCCGCTGACTCAACCCCACCCCGGTCTTCCCGGCCACCACCGCCGGAATCCAGCCCCCGCTCGGGGTAATGGACACGACCCACCCCGCCGAGTCCGCCGCCTGAATCGAGGTGGTTCCCGCCCGGAACGACTCGTCGAACGTCATCCCGTCCGCGCCGCTCGGCCCACCTCCGTGCCCCGTCGCGGCCTCCGCCGGCTTTGGCTTCGGGGGCCATGCCTTGAGGTAGTCGAGGAACGGGTTGGTGCCGCCCTGGAAGGGATAGGGGTCACCCGGCTTGACGGTGGGGTCGTTCTTGTCCCAGGCAATCTGGCCGAACCGCTGCTTGGCGTACTCCTTCGACAATAGGCCCTTGATCGGCTCGTCGGGCGGAAAGGCCGGGTCGCCGTAATAGAAATCGCGATCGGCAAAGGCCAGGTTCATGGCCTGGTAGACGGTGTGGACATAGCGGGAGCTGTTGTAGCCCATCGCCTTGACGTCGACGTTCTCGAGAATGTTGAGCGCCTGGAGCAGCGCCGGTCCCTGCTGCCACTCGCGCAGCTTGAAAACCTGAATCCCCTTGTAGTCGACCGAGAGCGGCTCCTCGATCTTGACCTGCCAACCGGCCAGGTCCTGGGTGGTGATCAGGCCTCCCTGCTCCTGGGTCGAGCGGGCAATTTCCAGGGCGATGTCGCCCTTGTAGAAACGGTCGTAGGCGGCGTAAATCGCCTCCTTGCGGCTCTTGCCCTTCTTGAGCGCAGCCTGCTCGGCTTCGACCAGCTTGCGGAGCGTGGCCGCCAGATCCGGCTGCCGGAAAATCTCGCCTGCGGCCGGCGCTTCGCGGGCCTCGCCCGGGTGGGTCAGGAACAGCGCCTTCGAGTACGGCCACTGCTTGATCCAGTTCTTTTGTCCCTCGATGCTGTTGGCCGTCTGCCCCTCGATCGGATACCCGTCCGCCATCTGGATGGCCGGGGTCAGCACCTGCTTCAGGCTCATGGTGCCGTATTCGGCCAGCATGGTGAGGAGGCCGCCCGGGGTGCCCGGGGTCACGGCCGACAGGGGACCGTACTCCGGCGGGTAGTTGAGCCCCTTCGACTTGTAGTACTCGACCGTGGCGCCAGTCGGGGCCACGCCCAAGGCGTTGATCCCGATGACCTTCTTGAGACCGGGGTGGTAGATCAGCGCCTGGGTTTCTCCACCCCAGCTCAGGACGTCCCACATCGTGGCCACCGCGCCCAGCATGGCGGCGGCAGCATCGACGGCGTTGCCCCCCTGCTGAAAGATCATGGCGCCGGCCGTGGCGCCCAGGGGCTTGCCGGTGATCGCCACCCAATGTCGACCGTGCAGGACCGGCTTGACGGTCCGCTGGGCCGCGGCGTCGGTAACCAACGCGAGGAGAGCCGTGGCGACCGCCAGGCGGCCGAGGGTCGTGCGGCGCATGCCCACTCCGTTGAGGGGAAGGCTTCCAAGATACCGCCGTTGGAGTAGCTTTTCAGTTCCCCTCTCCCCAGGGTCCCAAATGCGACGGTTCCTCAGTTGTGCGGCCACCATGGCCGTCCTTTCCGCCTGCGCTGAAAAGCCCGCCCCGCCCGCCGAACCCGCCGCCGCGCCGACGACGCCGCCCCCTGTGGTCGAGATCACGGCCGCCGACTTTGCCTACCAGGCGCCCGACACGATCGGTGGCGGATGGGTGACGATCCGGATCAAGAACACGGGCCAGGAACTACACCACGGCGCGCTCTACCGGCTGACCCAGGGCAAGACGGCCGAGGACGTCTATAAACTGGAACCTGGGGCGGCGCCCGACTGGATGGTCGCGGCCGGTGGGCCGAGCGCCCCCGGTCCGGGCGGATCTCTCGAGACGACCGTCAACCTTGCCCCCGGCAACTACCTGCTGGTCTGCGAGATCCCGTCGCCCGACGGAAAGCTCCACTTCATGAAGGGAATGGTCCGCCCGCTTACCGTGGTGGCCGCAACCGGCAACGCGGCCCCACCCGCCGCTCACCTGACCGTCAAGTTGTCGGACTACGCGTTCGACTTTTCAGGAGAGCTGACGGCAGGCAAGCACACGATCCGAGTCGAGACGGTGCCAGGCCAGCCGCACGAGGTGATCATCGCTCGACTGATGCCCGGCAAGAAGGCCGAAGATTTCCTGGCTTGGGTCGAGAAGATGAACGGGCCGCCCCCGGTTGAGGGCGTCGTCGGCGGCACCACGGCGCTGGCTACCGGCGAAGTCAACGTCTTCGACGTCGAGTTGACGCCGGGTGACTACGCCCTGATCTGCTTCATCCCGGACGCCAAAGACGGAAAGCCCCACGCGGCGCACGGGATGTTGAAGACCATCAAGGTGACCTGACGGCCCCCCGACTGTCGGCCTGAACGACCCGGACGAAGTTCCGTTTCGACACCTGGCCGCGCGAGAACAGCGCGGCCGGGGCCTCGCCGCCCAGAACGCGGCGAAGGATGTCCCCCTCCGGCTCCCCCCTGGCGAGCGCGGCCCGAACCGCGCTCGTCGTCGTTTCCAACCATTCGATCTTGGCCCGGAGCGCCTCGACCGGCCGTTTGACGAGGCCGCGATGGGCATCGAACAACCGAACCGGGCCCAGCGCCGCCACCCGCTCGAGGCTCGCGATCAGCTCGACGATCGATTCCTCCGCGTGAATGAAGCTGGCCTTGACGCCAAGGAAGAGATCGCCACTGAAGAGGGTGCCTGACTCCGCATCCCAGACCGCGACGTGATCCGAGGTGTGGCCAGGAGTGGGAACCAGTTCGAAGGGATGCCCGACCGGGCGCGGGGTGGCCACGCCCGGCCGCGGATGCCCCCAAAAGGCCCAGCGGTACGGAGGGACCAATGGCATGGCGCGGTGGGCGCGAAGGGTCTCGTCGCTCACCACCACCGGAATGCCCCGCTCAGCCAGCGCCGTCACGTTCCCGGCATGGTCCTCGTGCCAGTGGGTGACGATGGCACCCTCGACCGGCGCCTGGTCGAGATACCCCAGCAGCTCGGCGCGGGCCCGTGGGAAACCGGTGTCGATCAGGAAGCCGCGGCAGACGAACGCGCTGACCCGGAACCGGAAGGCCCGAGTCAGCCGGGTGGACAGCGCGAGCTCGGCGACGTCGCCGTGGTCCCGAAGGTCGAGCA
>CADEGB010000398.1 GCA_902826755.1 uncultured Gemmatimonadota bacterium | reverse complement strand
GCGCCCTCCTGATGCATCTCGACCTGGCCGGGATCGCCGCGTCGGGGGGGTCGGCGTGTTCGACCGGGGCCGCGGAACCGTCTCATGTGCTCGTGGCGATGGGTTTGCATCGAAACCTGGCCCTGGGGTCGGTCCGGTTCAGTTTGGGACACGAGACGACCGAGCAGGAAATTGCGCGAACGATCGCGGCGTTCCCCGGGATCGTCGCGAAAGTGCGTCAACTTGCAGCGGTACTCGGGGATGGCTGAGAAGATCCTGGTGGCGATGTCGGGGGGCGTCGACAGTTCGGTCGCCGCGGCCCGTCTGGTCGAACAGGGGTGCGAGGTCGTGGGGGCCACCATGAAGCTCTTTTGCTATGGTGACGAGGTCCCCGACCGACCGTGTTGCTCCCTCGATTCGATCAACGACGCCCGGGATGTTGCCCACAAGCTCGGCATTCCGCACTACGTCCTGAACCTGGAGGACCGGTTCGGGCGGCAGGTGATCGACAATTTCGTGTCCGAGTACAGCCAGGGACGGACCCCGATTCCGTGCGTCCGGTGTAACTCGTTCACCAAGTTCCGCGATCTCCTCGCGCACGCCGAGGCGCTCGATTGTGACGGGATCGCCACCGGGCATTACGCCATTGCGCGCGACGGGGTGCTGTGGCGGGGCCACGATCGGGCCAAGGACCAGAGCTACTTCCTCTGGGGCATTCCCCGGGAGGTCGTGACCCGGATGCGGACCCCGGTGGGCGAGCTGACCAAGGCGGAAACCCGGGCCCTGGCCCGCCAGTTGGGGCTTTCGACCGCCGACAAACCCGAATCGGTGGAGATCTGCTTCGTGCCCAACGACGACTACGTCTCCGTCCTCGAGCGGCACCTTCCGGCCGACGCGCCGGCGCTGTCGCCGGGCCCGGTCGTCACCACCGAGGGGAAACAGATCGGGGAACATCAGGGGTTCGCGCGGTACACGATCGGGCAGCGTCGCGGTCTCCCGGGTGGTGCCCCGCTGCCGCTGTATGTGGTCGGCATCCGGCCCGCTGACCGTGCCGTCGTGGTTGGCCAGGCGGACGACCTCGACGGCTCGTTCGTGCGGCTGGACGAGGTCAACTGGCTCGGGGATCCGCTCCAGGCGGGAAATCAATGCGAGGTCCAGGTGCGTTATCGGAGTCGGGCGGTTCCGGCCGTGGTTCGGTCGGTCGGCGTGGGGCGGATCGATCTCGATCTGCTCGAACCGGCACGCGCCATCACCCCAGGACAGTCGGGGGTGATGTATTCGCCGGAGGGACGGGTGTACGGCGGGGGAGTGATCGGATGAGCAACCCAACAACCCTGGTGTTCTCGCGGGCCGCCGCGGCAGCGGTGACGGCCTGTGCCCTTCTCCTCGGCCCGGCACCCGCCGCGGCGCAGGACCGCCGCGCGATGACGGTCGACGATTTCCTGGCTCTCAAGATCGTCGGCGATCCCCAGGTGTCTCCCGACGGGAGCGCCGTCGCGTTTACGGTGACGACCCCGTCCCTCGACGAAAACCGCAACGTTTCCCGCCTCTGGGTTCTCAACCTCGTCGACGGCAACGCCCGCGAACTGACCGGCGGACCTGGCTCGGCGCAGCAGCCCCGTTGGGCCCGGGACGGCCGGACTCTGGCCTTTCTCTCGACTCGGAGCGGCACCTCGCAGGTCTGGCGGATCCGGATCGACGGGGGCGAGCCGAGTCAGCTGACCAACCTCGCCAGCGGAGTCAATCGGTTCTGGTGGTCCCCGGACACCACCGCGATCTTCGTGGCCTCGGACGTGAAGTGGCCGGCCGAGAGTGAACTCGACCGCCGCCAAAAGGACTATCCCACCTCGGCCCGACTCTGGACCGACCTGTTCTATCGCCACTGGAACGAGTGGCGCGCCGGAGTTCGTCAGCACCTGCTTCGGGTCGAGTTGGCAGGCGGCAAGGTCGTCGACCTCACCCCTCAGGATCGCGACACGCCAACGCTGGCCCTTGGCGGCGAGGACGTGGCCGTGTCGCCGCTCGGCACCGAACTGGCGTTCGTGACCAACGCCGAGCCAACCGTCGCCACCAGCACCAACAACGACATTTTCCTGATCGGCCCCGACGGCACCGGGATGGTCCCGATGACCGAGGCCAAGGGCAACGACCACAGCCCGGCGTACTCACCCAACGCGCGCTGGATCGCGTACCTGTCGATGGCCACCGCCGGCTTCGAGGCGGACCGCCAGCAGCTGATGCTCTACGACCGGGCCAGCGGGACGCACGTCTCCCTCACGGCCGACTGGGACGTCAGCGTGTCGACCTTCGTCTGGGCACCCGACTCCCGTTCGCTGGTGGTCGCCGCCGAGGAGCGGGGAGACCACAATCTCTATCGCCTTGCCATTCCCACCGGACAGCGCACCCCGGTGGCCAGGGGCGGTGTCAACTCGGCGCCGCAGTTCCTGCCCCGGGGCGACGGCCTCGTCTATCTCAACCAGACCGCCACCGCCCCGCCCGAGCTGTTCCTGGTCCGGTTCGACGGCAAGCAGCCGGTTCGCGCGCTGACCCGGGTCAACGCCGCCGTGCTGGCGGCGCTCGACCTCCGCCCCGCCACCCGGTTCGGCTTCGTCGGCGCCCAGGGCGACAGCGTCTTCGGCCTCCTGATCCGACCGCCGGGCTTCGATTCCACGGTCAAGTACCCGGTCGCGTACCTGATTCACGGCGGCCCGCAGAGCGCCTGGACGGATACCTGGCACCTCCGCTGGAACTACGCGATGTTCGCGGCCCGCGGATACGTCGTGGCGGCCGTCAATTTCCACGGCTCCACCGGGTACGGCCAGAAGTTCACCAATAGCATCAGCCGGCACTGGGGCGACCTGCCCTTCGAAGACCTGATGAAGGGGGTGCAATACCTCGAACGGCTGCCCTTCGTCGACGGCACCCGGATCGGCGCGGCGGGCGCCTCGTACGGCGGGTACATGATCTACTGGATGGCCGGGCACACCGACCGTTTCAAGACGCTGGTGGCCCACGACGGGATCTTCAACACCGAGAGCATGGCCGGCACCACCGAGGAGCAGTGGTTCCCGATCTGGGAGTTCGGCGGACCGCTCACCAGCCCGGAAGCCCGGACGCTGCTGGCGCAGTGGTCCCCGGCGAACTTCGTGGCCCAGTGGAAGACGCCGATGCTGGTCGTCCACGGACAGCAGGATTTCCGGGTCGATGTGTCGGAGGGTTACCAGGCGTTCACCGCTCTCAAACTCAAGGGCGTGCCGTCGAAGTTCCTCTATTTCCCGGATGAGGGTCACTTCGTGCTCAAGCCGAGAAACCGCCGCCTCTGGTGGGGCGTGGTGCTCGACTGGCTCGACCAGTATCTCCGCCCCACGACGCGCAATACCGGCCCGTGACCCGTTCGTTACAGCCTGATCGGCGGTCGGCGCCTAATTTGGCGCCCATGGGAACTCCCGAGGCCGCCGAGCTGATCGACCTCCGTCACCCGTCACTGTACCTGAATCGGGAATTGTCCTGGCTGGAGTTCAACCGCCGGGTCCTCCACGAGGCTCTCGACCCGCGGACCCCGCTGCTCGAGCGGCTCAAATTCCTCGCCATCTTCTCCTCGAACCTCGATGAGTTCTTCCAGATCCGGGTGGCCGGGCTCCGCAAACAGGTCGCGGTCCGCTTCCAGGAGCCAGCCGAGGACGGCCTCACGGCGGAGGAGCAGCTAGCGGCCATTTCCGTCGCGGTGCGGGAACTCCAGCGCCAGCACGACCGCTGTCTCAGTCTCGAGGTTCTTCCCGCCCTCGCCGACGGCGGGGTGCACTTGATCACCGATTGGCATTGGCTGACGGCCGCGGACCGGGCGTTCCTCGGCCGCTACTTCACCGATCAGGTGTTCCCGGTGCTCACCCCGCTCGCGGTGGATCCGGCCCATCCCTTCCCGTACATCTCCAACCTGAGCCTTTCGCTCGCGGTGATCCTCCGCGGCCCCGATGGCGAGGAGCGGTTTGCCCGGGTCAAGGTCCCCAAGATCCTGCCGCGGTGGGTCCACTTGCCGGGCGTCAACCGGTTCGTTCCGCTCGAACTGGTGATCTCGAGCCATCTCGAAGCGCTCTTCCCAGGCATCGAGATCCTCGGCTGCTACCCGTTCCGGATCAGTCGGAACACCGACCTCGAGATCGACCCCGAGGAAGCCGAGGACCTCCTCTCGCTCATTCAGGAGGAAGTCCGCAACCGCCGCTTTGCCGAGGTGGTCCGGCTCGAACTCAACCCGGCCACGCCCGAGTCGCTTCGCCAGTTGCTCCTGGCCGAGCTCAACGCCGACCAGGAGGCGGACGGGCTCGCGCTCGGCCCCGAGGACATCTACGAGGTGGCGGGCCTGCTCGACGCCGCCGACCTGATGACCCTCGCCAATCTCGAACTCACCGACCTCCACGATCCTGTCTTTACGCCGGTGACGC